>NZ_JBEBUX010000074.1:0-19427 GCF_040393045.1 Pollutimonas bauzanensis
GCCGTCACAAGAAAGAGAGATGCCGTCACAAGAAAAGAGACGAATGACTAAGCAAGACAACGAATAAGCGTAATGTAAAACCGACGAAAGAACACCAGAACTGCCGACAGAATATCGAACACTCTGCGCAGACTACAGAAACCGCTCGGCGTCCTTCAGATAACGCCACTGCCCCGGCGGCAAATCGCCCAGCACAATACGGCCCATGCGAACCCGCTTCAGACCTATCACCTTCAAGCCCACCTGCTCGCACATACGCCGGATCTGGCGCTTCTTGCCTTCCTGCAAAATGAATCGCAACTGATCCTCATTCTGCCAACTAACATGAGCAGGTCGCAATAGTTGACCATCCAGCGACAAGCCGTGATTAAGCTGCGCCAATCCGCCGCTACCGATTTTGCCATTCACCCGAACCAGGTATTCCTTTTCAATCTCGGAATCCTCGTTGATCAATTGCCTTGCGATACGGCCATCTTGTGTCAACACCAGCAGTCCCTGCGAATCAATGTCAAGCCGCCCTGCTGGAGCCAGCCCGCGCAAATGGCTGGGATCAAACCGTAAAGGAGACTTGTCGACACGGTAGCGCGTTGCCGCCGTGATCAAGGAAGCAGCAGGACGATAGCCTTGCTCTGCCTGACCCGACACATAACCTACCGGCTTATTCAGCAGTATCGTTACACGAGCGGTTTGACGACGTTGCGCCTGCTTTTCAAGCGTGATTTTCTGATCCGGCCAGGCTTTGCTGCCCAACTCTGAAATCACCACACCATCAACCCGCACCCAGCCCCGCTCGATGTATGCGTCGGCCTCGCGGCGCGAGCACAGGCCGCGTTCGGCCATTAATTTTGAAATTCGTATTTTTTCCATGAGCAGTATTTTATGACTTTGGCGATAATATGGTTTATGGAACTCTTCCCGCCTCACTACAGCGACTGGCTGGCATCGCCCTCACCTTCACTTAGCCAGCAACAAAAATATTGGTTGTTTCGGCCAGGCGCCCTAACTGCCGGGCTGCGCAACGTCGGCAACCTGCACCTGCGCGTCGTGCGCGAACAAGCGCAGGGCTTGCACCAGAACGAAGCATGGATGCTTAACCGCAGCCCGCGTTCGCCAGTATGGCTGCGTGAAATCGTCATGTCCATTAACGGCACAAACAGCGTATTCGCCCGCAGCTTTACGCCATTGGCGGCATCGCACAGTTTTTGGCAAGGCATGCGTCGCCTTCGTAGCCGTCCGCTTGCCGATATGCTTTATCACGACTCGCAAATTACCCGATCACGTTTTTTTGCCTGCCGCTTAAACGACCAACATCCCTTATATCGATCGGCGCGCCGCCTTCTAGGCGCACAGTGCCCGCCGGCGCATAGCATGCTGGCGCGCTGTTCGGTATTCTGGCGTCAGGGCCAGCCCTTGCTGGTTGCTGAATGCTTCCTGCCGGAATTCTGGCCGCTGGCGGCTAAGTCAGCCTACGACCAGGGTTTGAGCTTGAAAGAGCTTTAAGGACACGCAAGCTGCATAAGTTCATTTGGCGCATCCCAGGGCGGGCATCATACCATTGTCAAGCGATGTCCGCTGATTTCATTAGTATTTTATAACTTAACGCCACACCGCGATATCGACTGAAACGCTGTCGTTGGCAGAAGAAACTAAAGCCGTACCCTCTTCAATCGTTACATGCAAAACCATATTGCGTTGCGCAAAGCGGGCAAGCTCCTGCACCTGCGTTGGGTTTACGGCCAATACTTGCAGGTTTTGCGCTCGCGCGACGCCTGCCTGAACTCCCTGCCACCATACCTGACTGGCATTTCCTCCGTAGCACAGCACAACCACTTTTTCGGATTTTCCGCTAGCTTGCAGTATGCGCCGTTCATCAGGATGACCTAGATCGATCCAGGTCAGGATGGTGCCGGTAAGGTCCTTTTCCCACACAGAGGGTTCTTCAGTAGTGCTCAGGCCCCGCGTGAAGGCCAGCCCTTCGCTGGCATACAGCGCGAAAGCCAGTACTCGCAACATCATGCGCTCTTCGGTTTCAGAAGGATGCCGTGCAACAGTCAGATTATGGCTGCCATAATAGGCGCGCACCATATCGGCCACGTTAAGTTCAAGCTTGGAAATCGTGGCACGCAATGCCATAGGGCGACCTTTACAACACAATTGGAAAAAAACACCGCGATGGGGCTTTGCCTAAAAGCCCACCGCCTGCCCATCACGGCGACTGTCGCTGGCGGCGACATAACCTTGGACGGGATCGTCCGACAGACGGAGAATAAACTGCCCGGCACCGAAATCCATATAGGGATCATCGACTGCCTTAAGCACATGCCCTTTCGCCTGCAGGCCCTCGGCCACATCGTGCTTGATGCCCGTTTCCAGGTCTAGCGTAAAGTCCCGGTTCAGCTTCCAGCGAGGCGCGCAGCACGCCGCCTGAGGCTGCTGGTCGTAATCCAGCATGCGCACCACCGTTTGCAAATGCCCCTGCGGCTGCATGTCCCCGCCCATCACGCCAAAACTCATGACAGGTACGCCATCGCGTGTCAGGAAGCCAGGAATAATGGTATGAAACGGCCGTTTTCCGCCTTCGACCACATTAGGTGAAACGGGATCCATCGAGAATCCGTACCCACGATTTTGCATGCTGATCCCGGTGCCTGGCACCACGACACCCGACCCAAAACCCATGTAGTTGGACTGAATGAACGACACCATCATGCCGTTTTCATCGGCAGCGGTAAGGTAGATAGTGCCGCCTGAAGCAGGACGCCCTGGACCGAACTGGGTAGCCCGGTCGCGGTCAATCAGGCGCGCACGACTTGCCAGATAAGCGTCATCAAGCATCTGATCGGGCGTCACTTCCATGGAGCGCGAGTCCGATGCGTAACGATACAAATCGGCAAACGCCAGCTTCATGGCCTCTATTTGCAAATGCTGCGATTCAAGAGAATCTACAGGCAGATCTGCTACATCGAAATGCTGCAAGATGCCCAACGCCATCAAGGCCGCAATACCCTGTCCGTTCGGTGGGATTTCATGCAGCGTATAGCCGCGGTAGTCTTTGGCAATCGGCGTAACCCATTCAGGCTTATAAGCGCGCAGGTCGTCAAGCGTC
The DNA here is from genome assembly GCF_040393045.1 of Pollutimonas bauzanensis. Classification (GTDB taxonomy): domain Bacteria; phylum Pseudomonadota; class Gammaproteobacteria; order Burkholderiales; family Burkholderiaceae_B; genus Pollutimonas; species Pollutimonas bauzanensis_A. The sequence continues at coordinate 3,107 of NZ_JBEBUX010000074.1, forward strand.
ATGGCGCCGCCACAAGCCTTGCTGAATGCGGCTATTTTCTCGGCCAGCTCGCCTTCGTAGAACTCGCGCCCTTTGCTTTGTGCAATCAGCCGCAGCGTACGGGCCGCATCGGGCAACGAAAATAGCTCACCGATATGTGGCGCCCTGCCTTCCGGCATGAAAGCCTGCGCAAAGCCTGGCTGATCTTTGAGTTCGGCCGCTGCCGCAGTCCATTTGCGGTGCACCATGGGAGGAATGGCAAAGCCGCGCTCGGCGATTTCTATCGCTGGCTCAAACAACGACTCAAATGGCAGCTTGCCGTAGCGCTCGTGCAGCGCCGCCCACCCTGCCACAACGCCGGGAACAGTAACCGCGTCCCAACCACGCATAGGCATGTTGGCCAAGCCTTGTGCGTTAACACCATGCTTACGCTTGAAGTATTCGACATTCCAGGCGGCAGGCGCCACCCCGGAAGCGTTCAAGCCTTGCAACTGCTTACCGTCCCATAGAATGGCAAAGCAATCGCCGCCCAACCCGCAAGAGACTGGCTCTACCAGCACAATGGTGGCAGCGGCGGCAATGGCCGCGTCAATCGCATTACCGCCTTTAAGCATCATGCGCAAGCCCGCCTGGGCCGCCAAAGGATGCGAGGTCGACACCACATTGCGGGCAAAAAGCGGAGTACGCTCGGTACGGTAAGGGTTGTCCCAATTAAATGGTTTCATGACTCTCTCGGCAACACTTGCGTCAGCAAGCACATATAAAGCGACAAACAATAAAAATGCAGTCCTGCGCCCGGCTAGAGCGCATCAATACCGCTTTCACCAGTACGGATGCGAATCGCCTGTTCGACTGCTGTGACGAATATTTTGCCGTCGCCAATCTTGCCGGTATAGGCAGCCTTGATGATGGCATCAATCGCCACGTCAACCATGGCTGCCGGCAATACGACCTCGACCTTTATCTTGGGCAGGAAATCGACCACATACTCGGCGCCGCGGTACAGCTCCGTATGGCCTTTCTGGCGGCCAAAACCTTTGACTTCCGTAACCGTAAGGCCGCTGACGCCGATATCGGCAAGCGCCTCGCGCACCTCGTCAAGCTTGAATGGCTTGATGATTGCCGCAACTAATTTCATTGGATGGCTCCGCTATAAAGCAAAAATTATCGCATGTTGGCGAAGTCGCTGCCCGCAGGCGCCTGATACAGGCGTAACGACATCTCGGGCAGGATGGCCAAAAGGTGGTCGAAAATGTTGCCTTGAATGCGTTCGTATTCGATCCAGGCGGTGTTACTGGAAAAGCAGTAAACCTCGATAGGTATGCCTTGGGACTCGGGCTCCATCATGCGAACCAGCATCAGCATATCCTGGCGCAATTCATTCTGCTGGCGCAGATATGCCATGGCATAGGCCCGGAATGTACCCACGTTGGTCAAGCGGCGCCTGTTCACATCCATGTCGGCCAACGAACCCAACGCACGGTTGCTTTCCTCCAGCTCGCTCTGCTTGTCATCCAGGTAGTCCCTGAGCAGCGCGAAGCGCCCAAGAGCGAGTATCTCGTCTTCACGCAGGAAACGGACAGTACTGGCATCGATGCGCAACGTGCGTTTGATTCGCCGCCCGCCCGACTCGAACATATAACGCCAGTTGCGATAGCTTTCGGAAAACAGCTTGTAAGTCGGTATGGTGGTAACGGTTTTGTCCCAGTTCTGGACCTTTACGGTATGCAGAGCCATGTCAATGACAAAGCCGTCGGCGCCGGCCTGCGGCATTTCTATCCAATCGCCGATGCGCAGCATATCGTTCGTCGTCATTTGCGTGCTGGCGACCAGCGACAGCAAGGTGTCCTTGAACACCAGCAATAAAACCGCCGATAGCGCGCCAAGACCTGACAACATCAGAAGCGGCGAACGGTTCACCAATATGGAAATGATCAAAATCAGGCACAAGGCCCAGAACATGATCTTGCCCAGTTCGATATAGCCTTTGATGGAGCGCGTTTGTGCACGCGTACTGGAAGCATAGATGTCTTGCCAGGCCGACAAGGCGCCATTGACAGCCATGAAGAAGAACACCAGCCCGGCCGACAGGAAGACTCGTGCGAGAGCGCCGCCATAGGCCTCGTTAATCGGGAGGACGCCTATGTTGCCCATGATGACCAGCAACGGCATGGTGTAGCTCAAGTTTCGAAAAACACGGCGGCGCGACAATGCTTTTGACCAGTCATCGTGACCAGTGGCTGAAAGCATACGCCGCGCAATGTTTGAAATGACCCCGCTGGCGATCCATCCCGTGATCACCACCAAGGCTGCCAGTACGAGTATGCCAAGCGCCACCTGCGCCCAAAGTGCATTCGGCATGTTATGGCTGATCCAGTTATCGCCCATCCATTGAACCAGCGGGTTATTCTCTTGCATTGCCTGCTTGTTTCCTCATACAGTGACTGTCGCTAATATACCGTAGCGCACTTTTGTTGCGGATGTGGCAGGCATTTTGCCCTACCCTCGCTCTGCAGTCCTTTATAATCTGGCCACTATGTCAAAAAATACCTCTTCTTCCTTGCAGAATCAGTTTGCAAACAAGGCCCAGGCCTGGTCTGCCCGTTTTTCCGAACCCGTCTCCGAACTCGTCAAGCGCTACACCGCGTCGGTCAACTTCGACCAGCGTATGGCCAATTTCGATATTCAGGGGTCGCTGGCGCATGCCGACATGCTTGAATCCATAGGGATCATCAGCAGCGACGACAAAGCCGCCATCGATCGTGGAATGGCGCAGATTCTAGAAGAAATCAATGCTGGCCAATTCACTTGGTCTATCGATCTTGAAGACGTCCACCTGAATATCGAAAAACGCCTGGTCGAACTGATCGGCGATGCCGGAAAACGCCTGCATACTGGTCGGTCGCGCAACGACCAGGTAGCAACTGATATCCGGCTGTGGGTTCGTAACGAAATTGATATCGCCATTGATTTACTGCATCAGCTTCGTCACAAGCTGGCCGCGTTGGCATTGGAACACGCAGCCACCATTTTGCCTGGCTTCACGCATTTGCAAGTCGCCCAGCCTGTTACCTTCGGGCATCACTTGCTAGCCTATGCAGAAATGTTTGGCCGTGATGCAGAGCGCCTGGTCGACTGCCGCAAACGAGTCAATCGCCTGCCGCTGGGCGCCGCTGCGCTGGCGGGAACGTCCTACCCCATTGACCGCGAGCGCGTGGCGCGCACACTGGGCTTTGAGGCCGTCTGCCGCAACTCCCTCGACGCCGTCTCCGACCGCGACTTTGCCATTGAGTTCTGCGCTGCTGCCGCGCTAATCATGACGCACATTTCCCGCCTGTCCGAAGAACTGGTTTTATGGATGAGTCCACGTGTCGGCTTCATTGATCTGGCCGACCGCTTCTGCACCGGCAGTTCCATCATGCCGCAAAAGAAAAACCCCGACGTGCCTGAATTGGCCCGCGGCAAAACCGGCCGCGTCAACGGCCACCTGATCGCCTTGCTGACACTCATGAAGGGCCAGCCCCTGGCTTATAACAAAGATAACCAAGAAGACAAAGAAGGCTTGTTCGATTCGGCTGACACCATACGCGACACCTTGACCATATTCGTAGATATGGTGGGCGGTATTCGCGTCAAGGCCGACGCCATGCGCGCCGCTGCCTTACAAGGGTTTGCCACGGCCACCGACCTGGCCGACTATCTGGTCAAGAAAGGCGTGCCGTTTCGCGACGCGCACGAGACGGTCGCACACGCGGTACGCGAGTGCGAACAGCGAGGCTGCGATCTGGCCGATCTACCGCTTGCCGACTTGCAGGGCTTTCATGCCCTTATCGAAGACGATATCTACGGCGTACTTACACTGGAAGGTTCGGTTGCGGCCCGAGATCATATCGGCGGCACGGCGCCGGTTCGCGTAAAGCAAGAGGCGGAACGCATTCTTGCTGAGGCGATTGGCACCGGTGAATGAGCTAACGTTAGCGCCGGCGTCTTTTTCTTAATGCGCGTGTCAGGTCCTTAGCGTCAGTGTTTCTTTTTTAATACGCGGGTCAGGTCCTGGAAGGGGATGTTTTGCTCCTCGATGACGGTTCGGCGCCCTGCGGCGCCGAACATCGCTTCGCCCCGCTCATACGCCCATTCGGGCTTCTTTCGCGTGCGTCTCGCTCGCCACCGAAAGTCGCTGCAACATCCCCTTCCAGGACCTGTCCCGCTGCATCATGAAAGGTTGAAACATCGCTGGGACGGCAGCGTGCTTGACCTCTTTGCGCGAGACTGGCGATTGGCAATCGGATATGCGAACAGGCGATGGATGGCATACCATAAATAACAGCCAGGCCAATTACCTGACCGACCATAAGCCGTGGCGTATCGCTGCCATCACCGATGCTGCGACGGCCACCAGTTAACAGCGTGACCATTATGGCAGCCATGGTCGTTAACTCTCGCTGCAATCGTCACCGCGACCGTTGCTTATACCTGGCTCAATGTCCGGAGTGCCCCGGCTGGCGGGGCGCGGAGGACGCGCGCATGAGTTCTTTGGAGCCGGCTGCAGTCCAGGCAAAGAGGCCAAGCACACCACCCGTCCCAGCGACCTTGCAATTGACTTAACGCAGCCGCTGGCACGGTGATGGGGATATGCGCGACTTTCGGGGGCCGCCAGCGGGCCGGATGCGAAGGGAACCCCGTACGGGGTGGACGAGCTAGGCCGTGCTGGTTCGGCGCACAGGGCGCCGAATCGGGCCACGAGGAGCGCATATCCCCATCACCGTGGCAACGGCGTGTAAAAACAAGCATCACTGAGCAAGTCATCACTGAGCAAATGATCGCTCAGCTATAGCCCGCGCGGGCCGACAGAATTACTCCGCCTCGAATACCGCTATCGACTCCACATGCCCTGTATGCGGAAACATATTGATGACGCCTGCGCTAAGCAACTGATATCCGCCTTCGTGCACCAAAATGCCCGCATCACGCGCCAAGGTGCCGGGGCTACAGGAAACATACACGATCCGTTTCGGACGCTCGGAAGCATTTAGCGCCGCCAATGCACGCGCGACGGCTTCGGCGCCCTCACGCGGTGGGTCGATAAGAATCCGGTCAAAACGGCCCAGGTCCCGCAGCCATTGAACGTCAACCTCAAAAAGATTCAAGGTGGCAAAACTCGTGCGTTGTTCCAGCCCATGCTGACGGGCGGCCTCTAGTGCGCGTTCGGTCAGGGCGGCGCTGCCCTCAATTCCCACGACGCTGTTGGCCTGGGTTGCCAGCGGCAACGTGAAATTGCCTAACCCGCAAAAAAGATCAGCCACCCTGTCGTCGGACTGAACGTCAAGCAAGGCCAGCGCCTTGGATATCATTACCCGATTGATGGCCTGATTCACCTGAGTGAAGTCGGTGGGTCGATAAGGCATGCGCAAGCCGAACTCCGGCAAGGTATAGGCCAGTTTGTCGACATCGGCGCGATCCAGCGGGTGTACTGTCTCTGGGCCTTTAGGTTGTAGCCACCAAGTTACGTTATGCTTGTCGCCGAACTCACGAATCAGCGCAATGTCGTTTTCCGACAAAGGCTCCATGTGACGCAGCAGCAACACGGTAGTCTGATCCCCGACGGCTACTTCGATCTGGGGAATACGATCGGGTTGTGTGAATGCACCCACCAACGCCCGCAAGGGCAGCAGCATATTCGAGACATGGGGGGGCAGAACACGGCATGTCTTGATATCCGCGACATAGCTGCCACGGCGCTCGCGAAAACCGACCAGCACGGCGCCCTTCTTGCGCACCGCACGCACCGACAGGCGAGCACGATAGCGGTAGCCCCACGTAGGGCCATGCAAAGGCGGCAATACCGTAGCGGGACTGACCTTGCCGATATGCCCAAGCGAATCTTCCAGCACCCTTTGCTTAATCGCAACCTGCGCCGCAGCATCAAGGTGCTGCATGGCACAGCCGCCACACATGCCAAAGTGCGGACAGCCGGGCTCTACACGTTGCGAAGACGGCTTGATCAGGCGTTCCAGCCTGGCGGTATCGTATGAGGCTTTCTGCCTGACGATACGGGCCAGCACTTTTTCACCCGGCAAGGCACCGTCCACAAAAACGACCTTGCCGTCGCGGCGCGCAACGCCCCGCGCATCAAGGTCTAAAGACTCTATATCAAATACTTCTAACGTCATTATTCGGGTATCCAAAGATTCAGGCCCGAATTTTGACATCCTCCCGGCGGTAAGTCGAGCCGGAAGGATGATTCACAGCAGAGGTGCTTACGATGCGACCTTTGCCGTGTCGGGTGCTGCTTTGCGCTGTTTATGGTTTTCAGCGCGTTTCGCAAATTTTTCGGCACGCTCATTGAACTTGGCCGCTACTTTTTCCTGCTGTGCAGCATCCAAGGCATCCCATACAGCAAGCCATTTTCCATCGAGCTTGCTGCGCTCGGCGTAAGCCTGTTTATGCGCTTCTTCAGTCTGCTTCAATTTTGCGTGAGGATCTATTTTACCGCTTTTAAGCTGCTCGAGTCCTTCGGTTCGAGCCGTCTTCATGGCGTCGCGACGTGCCTCACGGCTTGCTTTCTGTTCGGCCTGGGTATCCTTCAGCAGCTTGGCCTGCGTATCATTCAAGGCCAGCGACTCGACAAACTTGGTATCCAGCGGGCCATATCCTGGCACCCACATAGCCGCATCGCGCATATGTCCGCGCTTGGACTTGTGATGGTCGCCAGACTTATGGTGGCGATGTGCCGAGGGTTTGCCTGTTGCGTCGGATGCCGTCGCTGATACTGCGGTCTGCGCTGCCACCGGTGCGGAAGCCGCTGTTCCGGTTGCTGCGTAGGCTGCGCCGCTCAATGCCAAGGCGGCAGTCAGGGTGGCAAGCTTGATGGACACAGAAGAAATTGAACGTTGCATGATGAGGTTTCCTTGTTTCGGTGACGAGGCCTCATTGTGCAACTTAAGTGATTTCCGGTTTGTTTCAACGAAACCGAACTTTTTTCAATCGATTTCAGGAAGGCTCGCCCCAGGCGGCCATATATTCCTTCCAGTGAACGGCATCGCTGGCTTGCAGGGTGTCGCGCACCAATTGCACTTCGGCATCATAGGCGCTGCGATCAAGCTCACCCTTAAGAAAGCGAAACCGGCAATACACCAGCCACGTGTTGACGACATCCGTTTCACAATAGGCCCGGACCTCGTCTGCTTTTCCATTGGACCAGGCCTGCCAGACTTGGCCGCCGTCCATACCCAGCTTGCCAGGAAATCCACAGAGCTTGGCCAAGTCGTCAAGCGGCGCGTTGGCGCGTCCGTTGTATTTGGCCAGCAAATCCATCAGGTCAATATGGCGACTGTGATATCGACTGATGTAATTGTTATATTTGAAATCGCGGTCATCTTCGCCCATATCCCAGTAGCGCGGCGCTGGCACGCCATGGATCAGGCTGCGATAGTGCAGCACCGGCAGATCGAAACCCGATCCATTCCAGCTGATTAGCCGGGGCGTATATCGTTCGATCGTTTTGAAAAACCCGGTAAGCAGCGTGGCCTCGGGGTCGTCGGCCTTGCCCAAGGTTTTAACCCGAAATCCCTGGTCGTCTCGAAATACACAGCCAACGACGGCTACCTTGTGCAGATGCAAAGGCAAGAAATCCGTACCGTGCGATTCCTGCCTTGCCGCCAGCGCCGCCTCGATGACCTGCGTATCGGTCATATCGGATCCCCACTGGGGATTCAGGCGGCGCAATCCGACTGCGTCGGGTATGGTTTCAAGATCGAAGACCAGGGTGGGGATCATCGCACCGGTAAGTATGACAAGGGGTTGACCGGGGTGCCACGGCGGCGGATTTCAAAGTGCAGACGCGGTGACGTGGTATCGGTTTGACCAATAGAAGCGATTCTGGCGCCTTTCTTGATTTGGTCGCCAGTTTTCACTGCCAATGACTGGTTATGCGCATAGGCGGTGATAAAGCCATCGGAATGGCCAAGCAATATCAGGTTGCCCAGACCACGAACGCCGTTGCCGGCATACATGACCTTACCGTCGGCCGCGGCAAGAACAGGTTCGCCGACACCGCCTGCAATATCTATACCCTTGGTATTGGCGTTGAAGCTTTGAATGATGCTGCCCGACGCGGGCCATGCCCAGTTGATGGTAGCGGCATCACTGGCCCGCGCCACCGCAGCGGGTTCGGCCGCCGCAACAGGTGCAACAGGTGTAGCTGGCGTCACTGGGGCGGGAGTTGCTATGGCAGGAGCAGGACCCGAGCTATCAAGGCGCAACACCTGCCCCACACGCAGTTGGGATGGATCACTGATATTGTTCAAGCTGCTAAGCGTGGCAACATCGATGCTGTGAGCTTGGGCGATCTTGTATAGCGTATCGCCCGGCTTGACCACATAGGTACCGCTTGTGGTCGGCGCAACCGGGCCGCCCGACATATCGGTCACGGGGGCTTTCGTGCTGCGAGACGCACATCCTGCCAGTACCGTAGTGGCAACCACGGCTGCAATCACCAGATAACGAGATGTGCGTTTCGGGTATTCAAATGTCAGAGCGGTGGACCGAAACGTCTCTGCGTGCATATAGGCTCTCCTGAAAACTTAAGACTGAATTCCAGCCCGAAGGGGGACAAAGCGGACCGACTCGAGTTCGTCGCGGCGCCACGTTGCGGCGCCCGTACGCTCGATAAGGATAAGGCGCTGCGCTGTCGACCCTTCCGGGGCAATTAAACGGCCCCCAATGGCTAACTGTTCTAACAGCGCCTGGGGAATTTTAATACCGGCGGCAGCAACAATGATGGCATCAAAAGGCGCTACGCCGGGTAAACCTGCCATGCCGTCTCCGTATACGAGACGAACACGGGCAATTAACTTGAGCGCCCTGAGGTGATCGCGGGCCAATTCATACAGGCCGCGTATCCGCTCGATGGCGTGAACTTCTTTAATAAACTGGGCCAATACAGCAGCCTGATAACCGCAACCGGCACCCACTTCAAGCACCTTGACCGGAACACGATTTTCGCACACGACGGAGATCATGCGCGCGACAACCCATGGCTGGGAGATGGTTTGCCCCTGTCCGATTGGCAACGCGGCATCTTCGTAGGCGCGGCTGGCAAGCCCTTCGTCTACAAATAAGTGGCGCGGCACCGCCATCATGGCATCAAGCACGCGATCGTCTTGTATGCCCTGATTGCGCAAACGCTGGATCATCATGCCACGCGACCGCTCGGAGTTCAAACCCAAATTAACCATTGTTGACGGACTTTTCGATACCGCCGCAACAGGCGACGTACGCCCTTGTGGAAAAACACGGGTATTGCTATTAGCTGCCGATACCCCGCCGCCCAGACTGGAGCGACCAAACCGGTTAGTCGTGCCATTGGCAAAAGGGAAAGGCACTACTGGTTTACGCATAACGGCCCTGCCCAATCCTTTACCTGGGATAGTTGATCGTAGTGGGTAAGATCCAACCGTAGCGGCGTAACCGACACCGCATGTTGCTCAATCGCGCCAAAGTCGGTATCGGGAGCAGAGTCGGATACCCTACCCACAGGGCCTATCCAGTATACCGGGTCGCCATAAGGCGTGCTGCTTTTTACAACAGGTTCGGAAGGATGCCTTTTGCCAAGCCGGGTCACCCGTATTTCCTGGATGGCTTCGTAAGGCACGGCCGGAATATTCACATTAAGCAAAATGTTTCCCGCAAGAGGATTGGCCGCTTGCTGCTCTACCAGTTTGCGCGCAATGCGCGCGGCGCTGTCCAGATGTTCCCAGCCCTTTTGCACCAGCGAAAAGGCAATTGCCGGAATCCCGAACAGGTACCCTTCTGTGGCGGCGGCGACGGTCCCCGAGTATAGAGTGTCGTCACCCATATTAGCGCCATTATTAATACCGGAAACCACCAAGTCAGGGCGAAAATCCAACAGACCCGTCAAGGCGATATGCACGCAGTCGGAAGGTGTGCCATTAACATAGTAAAAGCCGTTAGCCGCCTGCCGAACCGACATGGGCCGATTAAGCGTCAGGGAATTGGATGCGCCGCTGCAGTTGGTTTCGGGAGCGACCACAGTTAAATCGCCCAGACCTTTCAATGCATGCACCAAGGCCTCGAGGCCTGGAGCATTGTAGCCATCGTCGTTGGACACCAATATCCGCATTGCCCTTCCCTAGAATTCAACTGAACGTAGCGAATTGTACCCGGTCGTTTTGGTGTTTTGGGCCACAGTGGGTAGAATTCCCGCACAATCCACCGGAGTCTGCATAATTATGACCGTTGCTATCTCAAGCCTCATTGCGCTTGCCCTCGTGCTTTTATCTTATCTGCTGGGATCCGTGTCCTTTGCTGTCGTAGTCAGCCGAGTCATGGGCCTGCAAGATCCCCGTACTTTTGGGTCGAAAAACCCCGGCGCCACCAACGTACTAAGAACCGGCAACAAGGCAGCGGCAGCGCTGACTTTGGTGGGCGATGCCGCCAAAGGATGGGCCGCGGTTTTTATAGCGTCATATGCCGCACAACAATTTGCGTTGCCCACCGCCGTCATTGCTGCCTGCGCCGTGGCCGTTTTTCTTGGCCACGTTTATCCTGTATTCCTGAAGTTCAAAGGCGGCAAAGGTGTCGCCACCGCGTTGGGCGTGCTGCTGGGGCTGAACCCCTGGCTGGCACTGGCCACAGTCGGTACCTGGCTGATCATTGTATACGTCAGCCGGTACTCATCCTTGTCGTCCATCATCGCGGCTATTTTTGCACCTTTGTACTATTTGCTAGGCGGCAACGTTGCATGGGAACTACGCCCATCGATCGCGCTGGCGATCGTCATCATCAGTGTCGTGCTTTTGTTCCGCCATCGCGCAAATATTAGCCGCCTGATGACCGGAAAAGAAAGTCGCATAGGCGGCAAGAAACAGTAACCCCACCGAAGAATGCCTGCCTGCGCGGCCCTTGCGACACTACACTGCAGAGGCGGCCAGGCAAATATCTTGTAGATCCCACCGCGGTTTTACCGTAAATGCGTGGCGCATATCCGACAGGTCGACCAGACCTGCATTGACACGCATCGCCGCCGCAAAGGCGATCATTGCGCCGTTGTCCGTACACAAGTCCAACGGGGGAAAATACACTTGCGCCCCCAGCTTGTTCATGGCCTGAACCAGTTTCGCGCGCAAATGGCTATTTGCACCCACGCCGCCGGCCACAACCAGCCGTTTCAAACCCGTTTGTTTCATGGCCTTGATGGACTTGGCCGCCAATACGTCAACAATAGCGGCTTCAGTTGCAGCGGCCAGGTCGGCCCGTTGCTGTGCGGTCAACTGTCCGCCAGCCTTTTCAAGATTTCTGACCCGAGTCAGTACAGCCGTTTTCAAACCACTGAAACTGAAATCCAGATCTCGGCTATGCAGCATAGGTCTGGGCAAATCGTAGACGGCAGCGTCGCCCTGTTCAGCCAGCCGGGATAACGCTGGGCCGCCGGGATAGCCCAGCCCCATCAACTTCGCGGTTTTATCGAAAGCCTCGCCAGCGGCGTCATCCAGGGTTTCACCCAGCAATTGATAATCGCCTACGCCATCGACACGCATGAGCTGCGTATGTCCGCCCGAAACCAGCAGCGCCACGAACGGAAAGTCTGGCCGGGGGGTCGCAAGCAAAGGCGATAGCAAATGGCCTTCCAGGTGATGAATAGGAATGGCCGGAAGGCCTCGTGCCCATGCGAACGACTGAGCCACACTGGCGCCGACCAACAAAGCCCCCGCCAGCCCAGGGCCAGCGGTATAAGCCACAGCGCCGATGTCATCCGCAGTGATCCCCGCTGCCAGCATTACCTCGCGCGTAAGCGGCAACACGCGACGGATGTGATCTCGCGACGCCAGTTCAGGGACAACGCCGCCATATTCTTGATGCATGGCGATTTGGCTATGCAGGGAATGAGCCAGCAAACCACGTTCGGTGCAGACCAAAGCCACACCGGTTTCATCGCACGAACTTTCAAAGCCAATAATAATCATGATCGCTAGTTTACAACCCCTGGCAAAACCGCTTTAAAATTCAGACCGCATTATCGTTTAAACAAGAAACATCTTCTTTTTCCTTAGGAATGCCACATGCTCGAAAGATTCTTCCAGTTACGTGAACACGGCACCACGGTGCGAACCGAAATACTGGCGGGCATAACGACCTTCCTGACCATGTCCTACATTATTTTCGTCAACCCAGAGATACTGTCCAGCACAGGCATGGATAAAAGCGCTGTTTTTGTCGCTACCTGCCTGGCCGCCGCGCTGGGCACGCTTATCATGGCCCTGCTCGCCAATTGGCCTATCGGAATGGCGCCGGGGATGGGCTTGAATGCCTTCTTTGCATTTACCGTGGTCGGAGCGCTAGGCTACAGTTGGCAGCAAGCGCTTGGGGCTGTATTCATTTCGGGGGTTATCTTCCTGATTCTGACGCTTACAGGCGTACGCTCGTGGCTGATCGACGGCATACCGAAATCCTTGCGCTCGGCGATTGCAGCAGGCATTGGCTTGTTCCTGGCCATCATCGCACTGGGCAGCTCGGGCATCGTCGTATCCAATCCGGCCACCAAAGTGGCGCTGGGCGACCTGACCTCAGCACCAGCGTTATTCGCAATATTGGGCTTTTTCATTATTGCCGCGCTTGACGCCTTGAAAATCAAGGGTGCAATCCTGATTGGCATTCTGGTGGTCACAATCTTGTCCATGCTGACCGGCAACAGTCAGTTCCAGGGCGTGTTCTCGGCTCCGCCCAGCCTGGCTCCTACCTTTTTCCAACTCGACATCATAGGCGCGTTGCATACGGGTTTTATCCATGTCATTCTTGTTCTGGTGTTGGTCGAGGTGTTCGATGCCACAGGCACCATGATAGGCGTGGCCAAGCGCGCCAACCTTATCCAGGAAGGGAAACCCAACCGCTTGGGCCGTGCCCTGATGGCTGACAGTACGGCAATTGTCGCCGGTTCATTCCTGGGCACCAGCAGCACCACCGCCTATGTTGAAAGCGCGTCCGGCGTGCAAGCAGGTGGGCGCACCGGCCTTACTGCACTTACCGTAGCCGTACTGTTCTTGCTTGCCTTGTTCCTGGCGCCTTTGGCTGGATCGGTGCCAGCCTACGCCACAGCCCCCGCCCTGCTTTATGTTGCGGGCCTGATGCTGCGTGAAATCACCGAAATCGACTGGAGCGAAATCACCGAGGCGACCCCCGCCGCACTGACCGCCATCATCATGCCTTTTACCTACTCCATCGCCAACGGCCTGGCATTCGGCTTCATCAGCTATGTGGTGCTGAAGGCCGTCACCGGGAAATTCCGGCAAATTCATATGGCTACCCTGTTGGTCGCCGTACTTTTCGTTATCAAGTACGCCTTTTTCCCGAATTAGGCTTAGATATTGTTACGAACAGTAATCACGCTTCATTGGCAAAAACGTTAAACTCTTTCTTAAGTACATTTTATTTATTTAAAAAGCGGCTCAAGCCGCTTTTTGTTTGGGGATACTTATGAGCACCATAGATTTGACCAAGGACACTTTCCAGGCTGCTATCAAAGACAGCAAGCCCTTGATCGTGGACTTTTGGGCGCCTTGGTGTGGACCGTGCCGCAACTTTGCGCCGGTCTTCGACGAAGCCTCGACTCAGCACGAAGATATCACCTTTGCCAAGGTCAACACCGAAGACCAGCAGGAATTGGCCACCGGAATGGGCATACGGTCCATTCCTACGCTTATGGTGTTTCGTGAACAGGTTTTGCTTTTTTCCCAACCAGGTGCCCTGTCGGCGGGCCAGTTGCAAGAATTGATCGAGCAGGTAAAGAGCATCGACATGGACAAAGTACATGCCGAAATAGCCGCGCAGCAAAGCCAGGACGATAACGATTCTGCATAAGCCCTTTCCCGCGTCGGGGCGCGCCAGGCCCCACGGGATTCTAGTCGCCTTCTGGCGCCATTTCAGCTCTCACCCGCTCTGTATGTTCGCCAAAACTCGGGGGCAATCTACGTAAAGCAGCAGGTGTGCGCGACAACTTGATGGGCGAAGCAATCGCGCGGTAGCCGCCTTGCTCCAGCACCATCCCCCTATGCCTGGTATGCGGGTGATCCAAAATCTCCGCAACATTCAACACCGGTGCGGCAGGCACACCTTTCTTCAATAATACTTGCGCCAAATCGGCGGCAACGTGCTGCTTGAGCAAACCAGACAGTCTCGCCCTCAACTCGGCCCTATGCGCCAAACGATCCGCATTCGATGTGAACCTGGGATCTTGCGCCAGGTCGGTATCCTCAAGCACCTGAGCCAATAGTTCAAATTGGCGGTTATTGCCCACGGCCAAAAACAACTCCCCATCTTGTGTGGAAAATGACTCATAAGGCGCAATGTTCGGATGAGCATTGCCTGTACGCTGCGGAACGTTGTTGCTCAAGAAAAAATTGGCGGCATGCGGGTGCAAAAGGGAAATTGCGCAATCGAACAAGGTGATGTCCAGAAACTGACCTTGATTGCTGCGGTGTCGCTCATTGACTGCCATGAGAATGGCCAAAGCCGCATTCAGGCCAGTCACCATGTCCACCACCGGCAAGCCTACTCGCGTTGGCTCGCTGTCGGCATCCCCGTTGACGCTCATCAGCCCACACAGGGCCTGCGCGCACGCATCATAGCCTGGTAGCCCGCCCAAGGGCCCGTCGGCGCCGAACCCGCTGATGCGGCAATGGATAAGGCGGGGAAATTGCGCCTGCAGGGTTTCAGGACCAAGTCCCCATTTCTCGAGCGTCCCCGGTTTGAAGTTTTCTACCAGCACATCGGCGTCCTGCAGCAAGGTCTTGAGGAAAGCCTGTCCATCCGGCGCCGATAAATCCAGGCTCAATCCATACTTATTGCGGTTGACGCCAAGAAAATACGAGGCTGTCCCGTCCAGGAAGGGAGGACCCCAACCGCGAGTCTCGTCCCCTGAAGGAGGTTCTATTTTGAAGACTTCTGCACCGTGATCACCAAGTATTTGCGTGCAATAAGGCCCGCCCAGCACGCGAGACAGATCTATCACCTTGCAGCCTTGTAGCGCGCCGCCATTCGTCATCTGATTCATGTTGCGTTCCGTTAATCCAGCGATATATTGGCATTTTTGACTACCACTTCCCATTTGGGCACTTCACTGTCAATAAAAGCCCTCAGACCTTGCGGTGTTTGGTCAGTGGCTTCAACAATGCCCTGAGCCGTCAGCGTCTTCTTGATTTCCGGATCTTGCATAGCGTGCTTGAACGCGGCATTGAGCTTCTCGACAATGGGTGCAGGTGTGCCTTTGGGCGCGACAATGCCGAAGAAGACACTGACGTCATACCCCTTAAGGCCTTGTTCAGCCAGCGTAGGCAGGTCAGGCAAAGCCGTTGACCTTTCCGCGCTGGCCAGCCCGATAGGCTGCAGTGTTTTATTATGAATATGCGGCAACGCCGTCAGAATATCGGTAAATGACATCGATACTTGGCCGCCGAGCAAGTCATTCAGGGCTGGTCCGGTACCACGGTAAGGGATATGCAAAATGGATGTGCCCGCCAGTTCGTTAAACAGTACACCAGCGAGATGGGACGATGCGCCATTGCCCGAAGACGCATACGAAAGCTTATTTGGGTGATCCTTTGCGTAAGCCACTAGTTCTTGCAGATTTTTAGCAGGCAACGATGGATGGACGACCAAAATATTGGGAAGATGGCCAATCCGGATAATCGGCGCAAAGCTGGCGCGCGGATCGTATCCCAGTTTTTTGTACAGACTGACATTGATAGCCAAAGGGCCCGAAGTTCCAAATAAAATCGTGTAGCCATCGGGCTTGGAATTGGCGACGAACTCCGATCCAATATTGCCGCCGGCGCCCGACTTGTTCTCGACGATAACCGTCTGCGCCAGCGGCTCGGCCAGGCTTTGAGCCAGGCGCCGAGCCAATGCATCGGTAGGGCCGCCAGGAGGAAATGGCACGACAAGCTTTATGGATTGGGACGGATAGTTATCCGCAGCATTCGCTGCCAAGGCCGCGCTTGTCGCAGACAATCCCAAGGTCGTCGAGCAGGCGGCGGCAAGTAATAATAGTTTCTTCATTTGTATGTCTCCATTTATTTATAAGAAGTAAGGCCAGCCCAGTGCATTGGACCGGCCTCGCGCTTAGAACAGCGCGTTCAGCAACCGGCTGTGATCCAGTTCGGGAACATCTCCTGCACAAGGGTCGCGAGGGGCCAAGCGATGCAACAGCACCAAGTCGGCGAGATCACTGCGGCTGTCGAGACCTTCATGCCTGGCTTCCGCACGCAGCCCTGCCAGGGAAACCACATGGTAAAGCGCCGATGCGGCTTGCCGGGCTAGCTCTGAGCGC
>NZ_JBEBUX010000075.1:0-19363 GCF_040393045.1 Pollutimonas bauzanensis
ACTGGATTTTGATTCCAGCATGCGAAGGTTCGAATCCTTCTTCCCCAGCCATTTTTTCAAGCCTCTAGGCTTGCAAGTCAACGTAAAGCTGTTGAGTCGGCCCCTAACGGCGGTGCTGGTCAACAGCTTTGTTGTTTAACGCAACGCCATCTATAGCGTCCATCATGACACACGACAGATTCATGATTTTTACCGGCACGGCTAACACTCGGTTAGCGGTCGATGTTGCAAATCACCTTGATATGTCGCTCGGGAAAATGACGGTAGGTCGTTTCTCAGACGGCGAAGTCATGGTCGAGATCAATGAAAATGTCCGCGGCAAGGATGTCTTCGTTTTGCAGCCAACGTGCGCGCCCACCAACGACAGCCTGATGGAAATCATGGTGATGGTCGATGCGTTGCGCCGTGCCTCTGCGGGCAAGATTACTGCCGCAATCCCTTACTTTGGCTACGCCCGTCAAGATCGCCGTCCGCGTTCCGCCCGTGTTTCCATCTCGGCCAAAGTCGTGGCGAATATGCTGCAAGTTGTGGGCGTCGATCGCGTCATGACCATGGACTTGCACGCCGACCAAATTCAGGGCTTTTTCGATATCCCGGTCGATAACATTTATGCCGGTCCTATCTTGCTGGGCGACATCTGGCGCCGCAATTACCAGGACCTGGTCGTAGTGTCTCCCGATATCGGCGGTGTGGTTCGCGCACGTGCTCTGGCCAAGCAACTGGAAGCCGACCTGGCCATTATCGACAAGCGGCGCCCTCGCGCCAATGTGTCCGAGGTCATGAACATCATCGGCGAAGTCGATGGCCGCACTTGTATCATCATGGATGACATGGTCGATACGGCCGGCACCTTGTGCAAGGCTGCCCAGGCGCTTAAAGAACGCGGCGCGGTCACGGTTTACGCTTATTGCACGCACCCCGTGTTGTCTGGCGGCGCCGTGCAGCGTATTGCCGAGTCCGAACTTGATGAGTTGGTCGTCACCGACACGATTCCGCTTTCGGAAGCAGCCCGTGCCTGTAAAAAAATTCGCCAGTTGTCCTGCGCATCGTTGCTGGGCGAAACCATATTGCGCATTTCCCACGCCGAATCGGTCAGTTCCCTTTTCGTCGATTAATGTTTTACTGTTGCCTGCTGGTCGCGGCAGGCAATAGTCGCTCGTAGCCATTTGGCTGCGTTTATTAACGGGCTATAACGCCCTTCCAGTTTTGGAGCTTTCCATGAAATTCAACGCCACTTCGCGTAGCGATAAGGGTACGAGTGCGAGCCGCCGCCTGCGCCACGCTGGCCGTGTTCCCGCCATCGTTTACGGCGGTACTGCCGAGCCTGCAAGCATCGATCTCGACCACAACGAAATCTATCACGCTCTGCGCAAAGAGTCCTTCCACGCTTCGATTCTAAGCATGGAACTGGATGGCAAGTCCGAGCAAGTTCTGCTGCGTTCGGTGCAATGGCACCCATACAAGCAGCAAGTACTGCACGTCGACTTCCAACGTGTTGACGCTTCGCAAGCATTGAACACCAAAGTGCCTTTGCACTTCATCAATGCCGAGAAGTCGCCAGCCGTCAAGCTTGGCGGCGCGATCATCAGTCACGTTATGACTGAACTCGAAGTCATCTGCCTGCCTGCAAATCTGCCCCAGTTCATCGAAGTCGATCTGGTCAACTTGCTGCCTGGCGCCACATTGCACCTGGCCGACATCACGTTGCCTAAGGGTGTTGTGTTTGCATCCCATGGCGGCGACGCCAGCCCGGTTATCGCCGCAGCACACGCCAAACCCGGCGGCGCTAGCGACGAAGAAGCCGAGCCAGCTGCTGAATAAGTTGCGTAGCTTCCAGGCAATATCCTGATGCCTTTTTGATCAGGCTGTTGTTCGGCAAAACCCCTGTCAGCTTGCGCTAGGCAGGGGTTTCTTTTTGTAGGCTTGTCCATGACTCCACCCATACGCCTCATCATCGGCCTAGGCAATCCAGGCCCCGACTACGAAACAACACGGCATAATGCCGGGTTTTGGCTGGCGGACCACCTGGCCGACGATCTGCACGCCAGCTTTACGTTGGAAAAGGCTTTTTCAGCCTGGGTCGCCAAGGCGCGTTTCGAGGGCGATGCCGTCATCATGGCCAAGCCCACGACATTTATGAACCGTTCGGGCCAAGCCGCTGGCGCCTTGATGCGATTTTATAAGCTGGCCCCGGAGCAGGTTCTAGTCTTGCATGACGAGCTGGATCTCATGCCAGGCAATGTGAAACTTAAACAGGGCGGCGGCCATGCGGGCCATAACGGTTTGCGTGATATCCAGGCAGCATTTGCGAGCCCGAATTTCTGGCGCTTGCGGCTGGGTATCGGTCATCCGCGTACTTTAGGCTTGGCGCAGCAGGTCGCTGCTTTTGTGCTTAACCCGCCCCGGCGCGATGAGCTGCAGGAAATCGTCGCAGGCATTGACCGTAGCCGCGCGATTGTTCCCGCTTTGCTGCGCGGGGAATTCCAACAGGCAACCAGCCAATTGCACGAGGCCAATCGTGGGTAGTGGCACAGTACGCCAGCCCATGCGTTTTCGCGATGAGCTGCGCGACTTTATTCGCTTTGTGTTGCGTCCGCGCTTTACACCGCGTTTGCCTGGTCGGCGTGCCGCCAATGGTTGGTGGGAGGACTGGTTTCCCGGCGTATCGGTAGGGCGTCTGATCAAATGGGCATGTTTCCTGTGGGCCGTCAATATCGTTTTTCTGGGGCCCATTGCCGTAACTGCGGCGGGGGCGGGCGGTGCTACCCATCGGCTGGACATTAACAATATCCCCTGGTTGCAGGCGTTATTGTGGGCGCCTGTCGTCGAGGAG
This sequence comes from Pollutimonas bauzanensis, assembly GCF_040393045.1. Classification (GTDB taxonomy): domain Bacteria; phylum Pseudomonadota; class Gammaproteobacteria; order Burkholderiales; family Burkholderiaceae_B; genus Pollutimonas; species Pollutimonas bauzanensis_A. The sequence continues at coordinate 2,834 of NZ_JBEBUX010000075.1, forward strand.
CTGGTGTTCCGTTATGGTTTGCGGCGCATTGCCCAGGCATGGTGGCTGGTGCCCGCGGCGGTCGGCGCGATGCTCATGGGGCCCAAGTGGTCAGCGATCCTGCTTGTGACAGGGATCTTTACGGTTTGCTGGCTGCCTTATTTAATGAATGCGCCGTATACCCGGCGTAGCCTGGCATGGCGGCACCGGCTTACTTACCGTCGTTTTTTCCCATGGGTATTCCATCTTGCGTCGCTGGCATTTGCGGCTGTGCATTTATATAACTTCAATTTGCACCAGACGCCGTTATGGCTTATGCCTTTGTTGGTGTTGCCGCAATGGTTGACGGGGCTGGTCTTGGGCTGGCTACGTGTCAAGCGCGGTATAGGCGCCTCCATGCTGCTGCACGCCATTTTCAATGGCGGTCCGTTGTTGGTGGTGTGGCTAGTGCTGCGGTATTTGCCCGATATGGCGGTTTGACCAAACCGGCGCAATCGATACCTTTTTGGTGCCGATACTATAATGACCGATTTGCCGGCCGGTACACCGCCGCCAATAGGCCTTTTCGTTTTTATCTTTATATTTCAGGACTCTCATGGCTTTGCAATGTGGCATTGTTGGTTTACCCAACGTAGGAAAATCTACACTTTTTAATGCGTTGACCAAGGCTGGCATTGCCGCCGAGAACTATCCTTTTTGCACTATCGAACCCAACGTGGGTGTCGTAGAAGTACCCGATGCGCGCCTTGCCGCTTTGGCTGAAATCGTCAAGCCCGAACGTGTTCTCCCTGCCGTGGTCGAGTTCGTCGATATCGCCGGCCTGGTGGCCGGTGCTTCCAAGGGTGAAGGCCTGGGCAACCAGTTCCTGGCCAACATCCGCGAAACCGATGCAATTGTGCACGTGGTTCGTTGTTTCGAAGATGAAAACGTGATTCACGTTGCGGGCTCCATCAATCCTTTGTCCGATATTGAGGTGATCAATACTGAACTGGCTCTGGCTGACCTGAGCGCGGCGGAAAAGGCATTGCAGCGTAACCAGAAAACAGCGCGTGCCGGCGACAAAGACGCCATCAAGATGGTGGCCCTGCTGGAAAAAGTCATCCCGGTGCTGAATGAAGCCCGGCCAGTTCGCTCCATGGGTCTGGATGCCGACGACATGGCGCTGCTGAAACCCCTGTGTTTCATTACCGCCAAGCCTTCCATGTACGTGGCCAACGTAAAAGAAGATGGCTTCGAAAACAACCCGCACCTGACATCAGTGCAAAAGTATGCCGAGGCCGAGAACGCGCCCGTGGTTGCCGTGTGCGCTGCAGTCGAGGCCGATATTGCCGACCTGGATGACGCCGACAAGGAAGTGTTCCTGGCTGATATCGGCATGGATGAACCCGGTCTGAACCGTGTTATCCGTGCAGGTTATCGCCTGTTGGGGTTGCAAACTTACTTTACAGCCGGCGTAAAAGAAGTGCGCGCCTGGACTATTCACATTGGCGATACAGCCCCCAAGGCGGCAGGCGTTATTCACACCGATTTTGAGCGTGGCTTCATCCGCGCCCAGACCATTGCCTATGAAGATTTTATTGCCTTCAAGGGCGAGCAGGGCGCCAAGGAAGCGGGCAAGATGCGGGCAGAAGGCAAGGAATACGTGGTCAAGGATGGCGACGTATTGAACTTCCTGTTCAACGTCTAACCTGATAGCACGAAAGCAGCGCGGGCCAAGGGCTGATCAGCCCTTGGCCCGCGCTGCGTTTGTGCTACGCCCATATTGAGGAAAATCAAGGGAAGAAGTAATCCATTCTTGTTCGAGGCTTGCGTAAACGTTACATCATTTACAATTACTTTCTATTCTGTTTCATATAGATATGGAACGGTGTGCTCAAAGTTTTTGGGAAAGGGTGGAAAGACACATGCAAGGCCTTATTGCTAACTTAAAAATGTGGCAAAAGTTCACATTGGTGGGGCTGCTGGTTTTGGTGATGCTTGCCATTCCCACTGCGATGGTCTTGAAATTGAACATGGATGTTCTCAGAGGTATCCGTGCCGAGAACAAAGGTATAGAGCCCGCGCGTGTCGCACTTAGCCTAATCCGCCTGACGCAGCAGCATCGCGGCTTCTCGGTTGGGTTTCTGGCCGGAAATGATAGCCTTGCCGATGTTCGCCAAAGAACACAAGCCGAAGTGGACCAGGCCATGGACAACATGGTTTCCGTATTGTCGAGCAACTTGAACGAACCGTCGCTTTTGGCGCGTATCGACGAAATCAAAAGCAAGTGGCAGGGTTTGGCCCGCGCTGTGGGCAGCAAAGCCCTCAGCAGCGCCGAGAGCTACGAGCAGCACTCAGAGCTCGTGGACCAGCAGTTGGCGCTGCTGGAAAGCATAGTCGACACCTCAGGACTGGCGTTGAATTCCGACCCTGCTAGCCTTCACCTTGTTAACGCAGTCCTTCGCGACCTGCCTGGGCTAACGGAAAATCTTGGCCGCCTCAGAGCCTTCGGCACGACCCTGCTTTCCGGGGATGCCGGTAGGGCCGACAGAACGAAAATTAATGTGCAGATCGGTCTGGCCCAATATGATTTCAATATTGCCTATCGTTCATTAAACAAAGCCATGGCGGTCAGCCCTACACTGACTGCCATGCTTGATGGGCCATTGGCGACTGCCCGGGTCGCAGCCCAGAGAGTGCTGGTGATGTCCAACGATAAGTTTGGGTATACCCAACAATTGGATTTTCCCGCAGACGAGTTTTTTTCACTTATGAGCAAAGGGATTGACCAGCAGTTCGATCTGATAACGGTGGCGGTCAAGGCCCTCGAAAGCATATTCGCCAAGCGTGTCAGCGACAGTCAACAGACGCTATGGATGGTGGTCGGGGTTATCGTTGCGTTAAGCCTGTTGGCGCTGCTCTTAGCGGTGCTGATCATGCGTTCCATAATTGGCACTATTAGCCTGTCGTTAAAGGTAGCCCAACGAGTCGCCAGCGGCGACCTGACATCCCACATTCAAGCGCAAAGCACGGATGAAACCGGGCAGTTGCTGTTAGCGCTAGACAGCATGAACACCAGTTTGATCAATATTGTGGCCCAGGTGCGCTCGGGCACCGACAGCATAGTCACCGCAGCGACCCAGATAGCGGCGGGCAACTCTGATCTATCCGCCCGCACCGTGGCGCAAGCCAGTTCACTGGAACAAACTGCGGCTTCGGTAGAGGAATTCACCAGCACCGTAGGGCAAAACGCAGAAAATGCCCGCTTGGCAAACGAACTTGCCTTGTCGGCATCCAGTGTTGCGCTGAGGGGCGGGCAAGTCGTCAGGCAGGTAGTGGACACCATGGCTTCTATCAACACGTCGTCAAATAAAATCGTCGACATCATCGGTATCATCGACAGCATTGCCTTTCAGACCAACATCTTGGCCTTGAATGCAGCGGTCGAGGCGGCGCGCGCGGGCGAGCAGGGGCGTGGCTTTGCCGTTGTCGCCGCGGAAGTCAGAAGCCTGGCCCAGCGCTCGGCTGCCTCGGCCAAGGAAATCAAGGGCCTTATCGACGAGTCGGTCAGCCAGGTAGAGCAAGGTAGCCTGCTTGCCAGCACAGCGGGCCAGACGATGGATGAAATCGTGGGCAGCATTCAGCGTGTAACGGACATCATGAGCGACATTACGGTAGCCAGCCGTGAGCAGGCCTTGGGTATTGAGCAGATCAATCAGGCGGTGGCGAAAATGGACGGCGCAACGCAGCAAAACGCGGCACTAGTTGAAGAGGCTACTACCGCCGCTCATGCGCTGCGCTATCAAGCCGATAATTTGGTTGCAGCGGTTAGCGTATTCAAGATCGACGAGTCTCCATTAATGGCCGAACCGGTCCCGCTGTCGCCAATGCGACTGGCGCTTCAATAGTGCACTTTGCGGGCTTTCCCCTGTTGCCATCAGGGCTGCGAATGTGCTTGTCGCAAAGATGCGTCACAATGATGCTTTGGTGTTTTGCCGGAGCTTGCATTTAATGACCCGTATTGTCCTTTTTGAAAACATACACGCTAGCGCCAAAGAGGTTTTTGTCGCTGCCGGATTCAACGATATTGTTACGCACGCTTCGTCGTTACCCCCCGAAGCCTTGCACGAAGCGTTGCGCGGCGCTAGCCTGGTGGGCATTCGTTCCCGTACGCATCTCGACGCCGCAGTGTTCGCGGATACCCCCGATTTGCGCGCTGTCGGATGCTTTTGCATCGGAACCAACCAAGTCGATCTCGAATCGGCCATGCTGCATGGCGTACCGGTATTCAATGCGCCGTTTTCCAACACGCGTTCGGTCGCGGAACTGGTCTTGGGCGAAGCCATCTTGCTGTTGCGCCGCATTCCCGAAAAGAATGCCAGAGTGCATCAAGGGCATTGGGACAAAACAGCCGAAGGCGCCTTTGAAGCACGCGGTAAAACGCTGGGCATCATCGGCTACGGCAATATCGGCTCGCAAGTGGGTACGTTGGCCGAAGCCGCGGGCATGCGGGTCATTTTCCATGACATTGAAGCCAAGCTTCCGCTTGGTAATGCGCGAGCCAGCACTGCGCTTAAAAAGCTGCTGGCGCAATCCGATGTGGTGACGTTGCACGTTCCGGGCGGCAAGGTCACCAAAAACATCATGGATGCCGCGACTATTGCGGCCATGAAGCCAGGCTCCATTCTTATCAATGCCTCGCGCGGAACTGTGGTCGATATCGATGCCTTGCATGCCGCGCTGCAGTCGGGCCATTTGTCTGGCGCCGCGCTGGATGTCTTTCCCGTAGAGCCTAAAAGCGCCAACGAACCTTTGGTCAGTCCGCTGATCGGCATGCAGAACGTGCTGCTTACGCCGCACATCGGGGGCAGTACCCAGGAGTCGCAAGAAAATATTGGCCGCGAAGTTGCCGAAAAGCTGGTGCGATTTGTATTAAGCGGAACTACAAAAGGGGCGGTCAATTTCCCTGAAATTCCCTACCAGGAAGTGGCCGGTACAGCGCGTATTCTGCACGTACACCGCAATCTGCCGGGCGCAATGGGCACGTTAAGCAACCTGATGGCCGAGCACGGGCTTAACATTGTCAGCCAGCAGTTGCAGACACGCGGCCAAATCGGCTACGTTATTTCCGACGTCGAAGGTAAAGTCGACGATACCGTCATATCGGTCCTGCGTACGCATCCCATCACCGTACGTTGCGACGTGGTTTGACCATGCCTGAACTCACTCGTGACGTCTTATAACAATCCTTCGAAAAGTCCAGACGGGACACCGACCGCCGCCGATTATCAGGCGCTGGCCACGTTCCGTCTGACGCTGCGGCAGTTCACACGTTTCAGCGAGTCGGCTGCCGCCGAGGTTGGCCTGATGCCGCAACAGCATCAGGCTTTGCTGGTGGTCAAAGCCCTAAGCATAGCGGCACCACCCAGCGTGGGCGACGTGGCCGAACAGTTACTGATACGGCATCACAGTGCCGTCGAACTCATCAACCGCTTGGTTCGCATGGGGCTATTGCAGCGTTTCCGCGATCCGGAAGATCGCAGGCGGGTTCGAGTGGCCATAACCCCAACAGGTGAGCAAAAGCTGGCAGTCCTGTCCAGTGCGCATCTTGATGAGCTCAGGGCCGTTCGTCCGTTGCTGATGACGCTGTTAAACCACTTTGATCGCTAAGGCTTAGTGTGGTGCTTTTTCCATACGCTTCATGACGTGAATTTCCGGCCCGGACTTGCCCTGGGAGGCCGTCGGCAGGATATCGGCAAGCGTATAGCTGTCAAGATGGCGCAGGAATTGTTGCAGTGCGCCTTCGATAATGCCCGCCAGCCCGCACTGACCGCTTAGTGTGCAATGGTTGTCGCTGACAAAACATTCGACTAATGCAAGATCGTTTTCGGTATCGCGCATTACCGCGCCTAGGCTGATGTCTTCAGGGCGGAGGCCGAGACGCATCCCGCCGTTCTTGCCGCGTACGGTTTCTATCCAGCCATGCTGCGCCAGACGATGGGTGATCTTCATAAGATGCGGTTCGGATATCTGGTAGGCCTGCGCAATTTCTGAAATAGTGCACAGGCGATCTGGGTGTTGGCCCACGTACATGAGCAGCCGCATCGCATAATCGGTCATGGTGGTCAGTCGCATGTCGTCCTCATTTACGCACGGCAGCGGCTGGCGGGCTGTTGCGCGGGCGAATCAACATAGGCACGAAGCGCCACAAATACAGCCCTAGGGAAAGCATCCAGGACAGCGCGGCGGCCTGCAATAACCAGCCGCTGGCAGTGGATGGCCAAAGCGCGGCAAGACGCAGTACGACGGCGGCAATCATCAGGTAATAGCTGTAGAGCATGCTTTGATCCAGGGCGAGCGGACGCCCAAGATGCCCTAAGGCCGTGCGCGTCAGCATCCCGATGATCAATACCGCAAAGCCGCCCATACCAATAATATGCACATGAGCGGCTGACCGTATCAATACGCCGGAGCCCATACCGCTGGCATGGATGGCGGCAAAGAGCAGGCCAATACCCATGGCAATGTAGCCCAGATACAGTATCCAGAGCATGGGCTTGTGCAAGACGGCAAAGGGCTTCCACTTTGCTGTTTGCCAAAGACTGATTGCGCCGGCAATGGCCAGTGCGGCCGCCATAGGCAACTGCATGCCGATAATGCCGAACAGGATGGCCAGCATGCTGATCACCAATTGCGCCTGGCCAATGCGCACTTGCATGGGCAGTTGCAAGCCTGGAACCATGCGCATGGCAAAAAACGGAATAACCCGGCGGCCGATGAGCAAGGCAATGACCGCCATGCAGATCAGGCCGAGGTCGAAACGTTGCATGAGCAGAATGTAGTCACCTTTGAGGGCCGCTTGCAGGTAAAGCACATTGGCAATGCCCAAACCCAGAACCAGCCACGGAACCCCGTAATTGCGGCGGCTTTTTCCTTTGATCATGACATTCATCAGGCAGACCGCACTGACCGCGAAAAAGGCGGATTCGGCTGCAAAGGCGATCCAGAAGCCGGTGATGCCGCCAAACAGGTAGCCTGCGCGCGCTACGACCCAAAGCATGCAGACTGCGCCTAGCGCTGCGCCTTTCAAAGGGTTGAACCCCGTCCAGGTGGCGCTGGCGGTCAGTAGGAATGCGACAGCAATGGTGGCAATGAAGCCCCAGAGCATTTCGTGGGCGTGCCAGGCAACGGCTGCCAGCGGCTGGCCGATCCACTGAGGCGCAAAGATCCATAGTGCTATTGAAACCAGCGCCCAACTGACGCCGGCTATGTACAGTGGACGGAAGCCGAGGCTGAGAAAAGCCTTCATGTCGGGGCGGTTAAGGGGCGCCGCGTGGTTTTCATTAATGTGCAGCAGTTCAGCCATTGGCAAGCCCCGAAGGAATGCGGTTGGGATTGTTATTGATTTGATAGCCATACCACAAGCTTTGCGCGATACGTTGGGCGTATTCTTCGGCGCGCTCGGCAAGCATGCGGTTAGGCAATGCGCTGGTGGTTTCATGGAACAGGGCAAGCCAATGTTTGAACATATTGGCATGCAGGTCAGGTAACGCTATGTGTTTGGGCATAGGTGTGCCGCTATAAGATCCGGTACCCAGCAGTAGCGAAGACCAGAACTTGACCATAATCTTCAAATGCTTGTCCCAGTCGTCGATATGCGAGTTGAAGACCGGGCCCAGTAAGGTGTCTGCTCGTACCTTGTCATAGAATCCGTAGACCAGCTTGATGATTTCTTCTTCAGTGCAGAGTTCGGGTCTGTCCATGAGGGGTGTTCCTGTCCGGGCGGCCTTGCCCGGTGGGCGAGTTGAGAGTAAAAAGAGAGATACTGCGTCGAGCTGGCAGTGAGCCCATAAGATTCATTTTAAAGTAATCTTATAAAAAATACACGCCCTCGTCAATTCCGCTAAGGCTCACTCTGGCTAAATCTTTACCAACTGTAAGTTTGTAAGCTATGATTGCCTGTTGGATTTTGTGCTGGTGCACGCTGTCCGTCACTGCCAACTCTTTAATGCCGCGGTTTTCGCTGATTTCATGCCTACTCATTTGCAACAGCCGGCCTCGTTGACTTGTATCATTCCTTGTTTGAATGAAGATGCCAATTTACAAGTTTTGCTTCCTGGTCTCATCGCCGCCTTGAAAACGCTGGCGCCCGTCTACGAGATCATCGTTGTGGACGATGGCAGCACGGACAGCACCCCCGAGACGATGCAAGGCTGGGCGGAGCAATGTCCCGAGATCCGGTATTTGCAACTTTCTCGCAATTTCGGCAAGGAAGCCGCGCTCACTGCGGGGCTCGAGGCGGCAAAGGGCGCAGTGGTCATTTGCATGGACGCCGACCTGCAGCATCCACCGGCCCTGATCTCAAAAATGGTCGAACGCTGGAAACAGGGTGTCGAGATGGTCTATGCCGTGCGAACCAGCCGGGCCGATGAATCTTTGTTAAAACGTTGGGGCACGCGACTTTTCTACAAAATGATGCGCACCTCCAACGGTTTGCAAGTCCCCGAAAACGCCGGCGATTTTCGCCTGATGGATCGCGCCGTTGTCGATGCCCTGCTGATGATGCCGGAACGCAATCGTTTCATGAAGGGTTTGTTTGCCTGGGTGGGCTTCCGTTCCGAACCTATGCTGTATTCGCCGGCCGTACGACTATATGGAAAAACCAGTTTCAAGCCCTTTAAGCTATTGCACTTCGCGGTTGATGGCCTGACTGCCTTCACCACCTGGCCGTTGCGTTTGTTAAGCCTGTTTGGTGTCGGCCTTTCACTGTTGTCTTTCGCCTATGGCCTGTTCATCCTTATCTCCCATTTGCTGTTTGGTGATCCGGTGCAGGGGTGGACCACGCTAATCATTGTCATCTTGTTTTTTGCCGGTGTGCAATTGATTTCGGTTGGGGTACTTGGCGAATACGTAGCACGCATTTTTGGCGAAGTAAAAAACCGTCCGTTATATCTGGTGCGCCGCCAGGCCGGACAAGGCCTGGCGGAAAGCAACGAGGGCACCGGTGTATCTGGCGCCGACTTAAGGGTAAGCCAAGTGGCGTCCTCTCCTTTACGGAAACTAGGCTAGTTGTCGTCCCGGAGCATGCCGATGGCTGAAGTTGAAGAAAAGCGCATCGTAATTTGCGCTGATGATTTTGGTCTGAACCCAGCGATTGATACCGCCATATTGCAGTTGGCCCAGCAGCGGCGCTTAAGCGCCACCAGTTGCCTGGTTGATGGGCCATCGTTTGCGTCTGGCGTGCATGCTGTCCGCGCGTCGGGCTTGCAGCTTGGCCTGCATCTGAACTTTACCGACGCGTTGGGAGCCCCTGGGGTGTACTTGCCGGTGTCGACGCTGATCATTCGCAGTTGGTTGGGGCGGCTCGACCCGGGGCAACTGCGCGAACAAATCGTGCGCCAGCTGGATTGCTTTGAAGCCATGGTGGGCAGGCCGCCGGATTTTGTTGATGGGCATCAGCATGTCCATCAGTTTCCCCAAATACGCAGCTTGTTGCTCGACGAGCTGCAAGGCCGCTACGCCGGTGCGTTGCCGTGGCTGCGCTACACCCATGCGGGGCGGTTGGCGGGCTTGACTTTAGGCTTGCGCGCCAAGGCGCATCTTATTCAGGCGCTAGGTTCCAGGTCATTCGCGAAACAAGCGCATGATATGGCCTTTCCGATGAATCGCGACTTCCTGGGCGTATACGACTTCCAGGGTGGGCAGACTGCTTATTGCCGGCTTCTGCAGAATTGGCTTATGCAGGCCCGCAATGGCGACCTTATCATGTGCCATCCGGCTAGCCAGGCCCTTGCGCAGGATAGCCTGGGGGTGCAGCGCCTGGCCGAGTTCGATGTATTACGCAGCCATGCCGTGGGCGACTGGCTGCAAGAATATCGACTGACCCTGGTTTAACTGTCGGGCGGTGTTGTGTTGCCTGGGCCCAAGGCGCGTTGCATGAAGACTACGTCTATCCATTGATTGAACTTGAAGCCTGTAGACGGCTGCGTGCCGGCGTGGGCAAACCCCAGGCTGCGGTGTAATCCTATCGAACTCGCATTGTGCGTACCGGCAATGACGGCAATCATCTGACGCCAGGGGCCTTGTTCGCAACGCTCGATAAGCGTCGATAACAAGGCTTTTCCCAGGCCTTTACCCGATTGCCCTTCGGCCAGGTAAATGGAGTCTTCAATGGTGTAGCGATACGCAACGCGCGGTCGGTACTGCGAGGCATAGCAGTAACCCACCACTTCGCCGTTAATGACCGCCACCAGATAGGGCATTCCTGATGCCAATACCTGGCCTCTTCGCGCCAACATGTCTTCGGTCGAAGGTGGCACTTCTTCAAAGGTTGCCGTGCCTTGCAATACGTGACGTGCGTAGATGGCCTGTACGGCAGCCATGTCTTCTGGCATTGCGTCGCGAATGACCAGCGTATGATTTCCGGCTTGCACGCCGCCGGTTCGCGTTACTAAATCGAGACCTTGTTCGCCATTGGCGGCAGTCATGCTATTTTCCTGTGTTGTAAGGTTGGTCGTGGTGTGGGTAAGGCCGCAAGCGGCGGGGCTGCCAAGTGGGCTTGTGATGCGTTATTCTACGCTTAGCTAGACAAACCAAGGAGTCCTAAATGTCTGTTCCCATTAGTGCGCTTACCGATGATTTTGCCGTGGCGCCTCAGTTATCGCCTAGCGATATGCAGGCAGTGGCCGATGCCGGCTTCAAAAGCGTAATTATCAACCGGCCCGACCTGGAAGGCGGCCCAGACCAACCCACCTCGGCAGACGTAATTGCGGCAGCCCATGCCGCAGGCCTGTCGGTGGAATATCAACCCGTAGTCAGCGGCGCCATGACGCCCGAAGACGTTGCCCGTTTTGCTGTGCTTCTGAAAGAACTGCCAGCACCTGTGCTGGCTTATTGCCGCTCGGGCACGCGGTGCACGCATTTGTTCCGGGCCGCCCAGCAACTTTGATTTGCATCAAGTCACGGTATATACCCGCTGTTATTTCCCATCGCTTCCGGTTAAGCTTTAGCCATATGACAACAAAAGGGGCAACACCATGTTCAAGAAAATATTGATTCCTACTGACGGCTCAGCATTGTCGGCGCAGGCTGCCAACAAGGGTGTGTGCTTTGCCCGTGAAATAGGGGCCGAGGTCGTGGCGCTGTATGTTACTCAGCCTTTTGCTGCCACGGTAGGTTTCGATGGCATGGCCGCGGCTTACGCCATTACTGACGAAGACTACGACAAGACCGCTCAGGAACAAGCCAAGAAATACCTGAAATCGGTACTCGATCGTGCGGAAACAGCTGGCGTCAAGGCAACTGGCAAGGCAGTGTCCAATTTCAATGTGGCTGACGGCCTGGTGCAAGCGGCCGAAGAAGAGAACTGCGATCTTATTTTTATTGGCAGTCACGGGCGCAGCGGCTTGTCGCGTTTGTTGTTGGGCAGTGTTACCGTCAAAGTGTTGGGCTTGGCTAAAACAGCAGTCCTGGTGTATCGCGTCAAGGAAGGCGATAAAAGCTAAGGCAGCTTAACCGACGTTTGTAAAAAACCCACCGTTAGTCTGAACTGCACCCCAAAAGTTGGAAACCAACTTTTGGGGTGCAGTTCAAGTCAGGTGGGTTTTTTTTGATACATGGCGTTAGGCGGATTGGGCGCCAGCGCGCTGCAATCCGCCCACACCGTTGACTATTTGAACAACGCGCCCGCCTTAAGCAAGGTTTCCCATATGCCCAGCACTAAAGGTATGCCAACATAAAGCCAGAAAATAATCAGCAGAACAGGCGATGTCGTACTGCGTGGTGGTTGCGATTGCATGAAAAGACTCCCGTATTAGTTCGTGGCGGCGGCAGTTTGCAGCCCAGATTGTTCATTGGTCATGTGATGGCGCGTAGCTACCGGTTTGACGAACATGTTGCAGACGAAGCCCACGATCAGCAGTACTGCCATCAAGTACATGGTGACGGTATAAGCTTGCGCCGCTGGAACGCCCTGGTCCACCTGATACTGTCGAATGTAGTTGACCAGCACCGGTCCAAAGACGCCTGCAGCGGCCCACGCGGTCAACAGTCGGCCATGGATGCCGCCGACATAGCGCGTACCGAACAGATCGGCCAGATATGCCGGCACTGTCGAAAATCCGCCGCCATACATGGACATGATGATGGCGTAGAACAGGACAAACAGCATGACATTGCCCGACGAACCCATACCGGGAACCACGAAATACAAGACGGCGCCAAGTGCAAAGAAGATGAAGTAAGTGTTCTTGCGACCAACATAATCCGACACGGATGACCAGAAAAAGCGCCCAAGCATGTTGGCCAGGGAAAGCACGCCGACAAAGCCGGCCGCGGCAGCGGGTGTGATGCCGCCTTTGAAGCTTTCCTGGATCATTACCGATGCCTGGCCCAGTACCCCGATGCCGGCGGTAACGTTCAGGCACAGCGCCCACCAAAGCAGCCAGAATTGGGGTGTCTTGATGGCCTGATCGATATGCACGTGGTTACGCGTGATCATGGCATTTTGCGTGACCGGAGGGGTCCAGCCATGGGGTTTCCAGTCTGCGGCAGGAATGCGTATGGCAAAGGCGCCTATCATCATGGAAATGAAGTAAAGCACGCCCATGACGACAAATGTTTCCGTCACGCCCATCGAAGTGGGGGACTGGAAATGCTTCATAAGGGCGACGGACAAGGGCGAGGCGATGAAAGCGCCGCCACCGAAGCCCATGATGGCCATACCGGTGGCCATGCCGCGCTTATCGGGAAACCATTTGATCAGTGTCGACACTGGCGATACATAGCCTATGCCTAGGCCTATTCCGCCTAATACGCCATATCCCAGATAGACCAGCCATATCTGGTGCAGGGCTATGCCCGCTGCCGCTATCAGGAAGCCGCCACCAAAACAGCAAGCTGCCACAAACATGGCCTTGCGCGGACCGACCTCTTCAAGCCACTTGCCTGCAAAAGCGGCAGACAGCCCTAGGAACACGATAGCCAGGCTGAAAATCCAGCCCAGTGTGGGCAGATCCCAGTCGCCGGGCGCAGATTGCGTAATGCCTAGCAGTTTGGTCATGGGGTTGTTGAACACCGAGAATGCATAGGCCTGGCCTATGCATAGGTGGACGGCTAGTGCGGCGGGCGGAATCATCCACCGGTTAAAACCAGGGGCTGCGGTAATTCTCTCTTTGCTGAAAAATCCGTGATTGCTTGAATCTATGCTCATATGGTCTCCTTGGTGCCGCTTTGTGCGGCTTATTTCATGTGGATGAGAGCGTTTAGGGTTTAGGAAAAGAAGGGAGGCAATTCAGTGGAGATGCTTTGGGGTGAGCCTCTCCTTGTTCTGGGTAATGGCATCAAGGACGATGCTGCTTAAGCTGGCTTTATCTGTTTGTCCGTCAGGCTGCGTGTCGAGAAATTTCAATAGAGCAATGCGCATACGGGGTTCCCAGAATTTTTGTATATGATTGGCAATGCCTTCTATGCCTTCGGCTCGATCTGGGAAGGATTCAAAGAAACTGCCAATACGATTGGCCAGACGAATGAGATGATCGACGTTGTTCAAGGCAGGTCTCCTGTGGTGCTGAGATATTCCGGATGGCTATAAACAGTGAACAACTGCTGGCGGGCGAACCCTGCCAGCAGTACATTCAATTCGTCCGCCATGGCCACAGCATAGGTAGTAGGCGCCGATACGGCGATTAACGCCGATATGCCGGCCGACGCGGCTTTTTGCACCATTTCAAAACTGGCTCGGCTGGAAATGACGGCAAGGCCATCTGTCGTATCTGCCGATTGCCGCAGCAAGTGGCCAATCAGTTTGTCGAGTGCGTTGTGCCGCCCGACGTCTTCGCGAACATGTTGAATATTGCCGTCGCTGTCGGCCCAGCCTGCGGCATGGGTGGCCCCGGTAAGCAGGTGCAGCGGTTGATTTGCGCGTAGCTGTTCCGTTGCCTTGACGACGGCGGCAGGATGCACCCGGGTCTTTCGATTTGGAAGCGGGGGTAGCGAACGGCGCACTTCGTCCAGGCTCTCAATGCCGCACAAGCCGCAACCTGTGCGTCCGGCCAAGTTGCGCCGGCGCTGTTTCAGGGTATTCAGGCAGGCACTGGCAATGGTCGCCTGGATGATGAACCCTTTTGGGGTTTCGCTTATTTCAAGGTCGTATAAGTCGCTGGCGCCGCGAATAATGCCTTCGGTAAACGAGAATCCCAAGGCCAGGTCTTCAAGGTCGGAAGGCGTGGCCAACAAGGTGGCGTGGGCCAGCCCGTTGTATTCCAGAGCAACGGGCATTTCCTGCGCCAGTTTGTCGAGTTCCTGACGGCCGGTGGCATCTTGGCCGCTGCGCAAGACCAGGCGCTCGCTGTGTCCGGAATTCGGCGACGCCAGCTCTGGGTCAGGAAAGTCTGCAGGTTTCAACTAGGGGCTCCTAGATATGGGCATTTAGCGCTGGCGCGGGCTCGGGTTCGGCGGCAGCCGGCGCCGCAACCGGCTGCGAGTTTACAGCGCCTTCCTGTTGGCGCTGTTCAAGCAGATTCTGCTGGATATCGCTAAAGCGCGACCAGCTCGCCTGCCACGCCGAGGGTTCTTGGACCAGCCTGGCTTGTACCGCTGTGACTTTGTATTCAGGACAATCAGTCGCCCAGTCGGTGCTGTCGGTTGTAACCACATTGGCGCCGGACTCGGGGAAGTGAAATGTTGTGTAGACCACGCCTGGCTGCACTCGTTCTGTTACGTCGGCGCGCAATACCGTCTCGCCGGCGCGGCTTTGCACTGCCACCATGTCGCCTTGGCGGATGCCGCGGTCTTCGGCGTCGTGTGGATGGATTTCAAGCAGGTCCTCGTTATGCCAGAGAACGTTGGGCGTGCGCCGGGTCTGGGCCCCCACGTTGTACTGCGACAGGATGCGGCCCGTCGTCAGCAACAGCGGGAATTTGCGCGTACTGCGTTCGTCGCTGGGCACATACTTGGTGATCATGAATCGGCCCTTGCCGCGCACGAATTCGTCCACATGCATGATGGGCGTGCCGTCGGGTGCGTCGGGGTTACACGGCCATTGCACGCTACCGCCCAGCTCGTCGATTTTCTTGAACGAGACATTCGAAAATGTGGGTGTAAGGCGCGCGATTTCATCCATGATTTCGCTGGGATGGCGGTAGTTCATGGGATAGCCCAGCGCATTGGACAGGGCGCAGGTAACTTCCCAGTCGGCCATGCCAGCCTTGGGTTGCATCACTTGACGGACACGGGAAATTCGGCGCTCGGCGTTGGTAAAGGTGCCGTCTTTTTCCAGGAAGGACGAGCCGGGCAGGAAGACGTGTGCATACTTGGCGGTTTCGTTCAGGAAAATGTCCTGAACGATGACGCATTCCATCGATGCCAATGCTTTTGCCACATGCTGGGTATTGGGATCGGACTGGACGATGTCTTCGCCCTGGCAATACAGCCCTTTGAAGGAACCGCTAAGCGCAGCGTCGAACATGTTCGGAATACGCAGGCCGGGTTCTGGCTGCAACGTGACGCCCCAATCTTGCTCGAACTGGCCACGCACGACATCGTCGGAAATGTGTCGATAGCCGGGTAGTTCGTGCGGGAAGGAACCCATATCGCACGAACCCTGGACGTTATTCTGGCCGCGCAATGGGTTGACGCCCACACCTTCGCGGCCAATGTTGCCGGTGGCCATGGCCAGGTTGGCGATGGCCATGACGGTGGTCGAGCCTTGGCTATGTTCGGTAACGCCCAGGCCATAGTAGATAGAGCCGTTGCCGTGGGTGGCGAATAGCCGGGCGGCGGCGCGCAGATCCTGGGCGTTGACCCCGGTTATTGGCGCCATGGCTTCGGGCGAGTTCTCGGGCAGGGACACGAAATCGCGCCACTGCTGAAACGCCAGGGCCTCGCACCGTTCGGCGACAAAGGCTTCGTCGATAAGGCCTTCGGTGGCGATGACGTGTGCCATGGATGTCAGCAGCGCCGTGTTTGTTCCCGGCATGACCGGCAGGTGATAGTCGGCCTTGACGTGTGGTGCGTTGACGAACTCGATCTGGCGGGGGTCGATCACGATGAGCTTGGCGCCTTCGCGCAGGCGTCGCTTCAGCCGCGATGCGAAGACGGGGTGGGCCGCGCTAGGGTTGGCGCCCATAATGATGACGACATCGGTATGCATGACCGAATCGAAGGTTTGGGTGCCTGCCGATTCGCCCAGCGTGGTTTTCAGGCCGTAGCCGGTGGGGGAATGGCAGACGCGCGCACAGGTGTCGACGTTGTTGGTGCCGAAGGCGGCACGCACCAGCTTTTGCACGAGGTAGGTTTCTTCGTTGGTGCAGCGCGACGACGTAATGCCGCCTATCGAGTCGCGGCCATACTGGCCCTGTATTCGCTTGAGTTCCGAAGCCGCATAATTGATGGCTTCATCCCAGCTGACTTCGCGCCATGGGTGCGAGATGTCGCTGCGGATCATGGGTTTGAGCATGCGGTCCTGGTGGGTGGCGTAACCCCAGGCGAACCGCCCCTTTACGCAGGAATGGCCGCGATTGGCCTGGCCGTCTTTCCAGGGCACCATGCGCACGACTTCCTGGCCTTTCATTT
>NZ_JBEBUX010000076.1:0-18730 GCF_040393045.1 Pollutimonas bauzanensis
ACCTCCCAGTGGACACGCGGCAGCGCTTCCGGTTGCGCCTTCGGCAATAAAACATTGGTGAGCCGGTAAAACCCCACCACCACGCGTTGCGCCAGCAGGACTACAAGCAGCCACGCCGAATACCCGAAGAGGAACAAGAGGAAGTCGGCAATGTGCGCCCCCAGCGTCCCGCCCCGATTCAGGGTGGCGGTAGCATGAACCGAATGCGACCACGCCGGGTCGGACGGGTTCCAACTTGCAAGAACCAATCCGAGCCATGCCGCAAGCGCGGCGAACACGATCCAGCGCGCTTCGCGAAGCAAACCTGACAGTCGAGACTGCAAGGGAGAAGGCCCATTGCGCACGTTGCGCGAGGAGCGAGGTGATGTAGCAGGTAATCTAGCCATAGACTCATTATAATTGGCTGTTCATGTTTTTCGGATTTTTTGCAATGACGACTCCCAAGCACGCCAAAGTTTTGATTCTAGGCTCAGGCCCAGCCGGCTATAGCGCCGCCGTATATGCGGCTCGCGCCAACTTGAATCCCGTACTGGTTACCGGATTGGAACAAGGGGGTCAACTGATGACGACCACCGACGTGGACAACTGGCCCGCCGACGCCCAAGGGGTGCAAGGCCCGGACCTGATGCAACGCTTCCAGGCCCACGCCGAGCGGTTCGACACCGAGATGGTATTCGATCATATCGCCAACGTCGACCTGTCCAAGCGCCCTTTTGCGCTTACCGGCGACACTGGCGCCCAATACACATGCGATTCGCTGATCATCGCCACCGGCGCCTCAGCGCAATACCTTGGCTTGCCAAGCGAACAAAGCTTCATGGGCCGAGGGGTTTCCGGCTGCGCCACCTGCGACGGGTTCTTCTATAAGAATCAAGATGTTATCGTTGTGGGCGGCGGCAACACCGCTGTCGAAGAGGCATTGTATTTATCCAACATTTGCCGCAGCGTCACCTTGGTGCATCGCCGCGACAAATTCCGTTCAGAGCCCATCATACTGGACAAACTGATGGAAAAAGTTGCTAACGGTAACATCAAGCTCAAGTTGTTTTACGAACTGGAAGAGGTTTTGGGCGACCAAACCGGCGTTACCGGGGCCCGCCTGCGCAACAACCAAACCAACATCACCGAAGACTTGGCGGTTACAGGCGTATTCATTGCAATCGGCCACAAGCCCAATACCGGCTTGTTCGAAGGCCAGCTCGACATGGCCAATGGCTACATCATCACCAAGGGTGGCCTAAACGGCATGGCCACCATGACATCGATACCCGGCGTATTTGCTGCCGGCGACGTTCAAGACCATGTCTACCGCCAGGCGATCACCAGCGCCGGCACAGGTTGTATGGCCGCCCTGGACGCACAGCGATGGCTGGAGAATGCGGGCAACTAAGAATAAGAAGGGGCCTGGCGCCAGCGCCAGGTCGGCCCGGCTGTCGCCACAGTTTGCAGGCTTACGCGGCATGTTGGCTCGCGCAAGTCAAAAAACGCATCCAGATGCTTCTAAACCGGCAGGAATGCGCGAGCCCCGCGTCAGCAAGCCGCTCGTCCCTGCCATTGATCCGGACGACAAAACGCTTTTTCGGCGGGCAATGAAAAGCGTGCAACCAATAAAAGATACTCGCAGGGCCATCCTGCCACCTGTCGCCCAGGCGCCCAGCGCCATACTGCGCGAGCGGCGGGAGCGAGCCGTAGGCGTTGACCGCCAAGCGCTTGCCCAGGTATCCGACCAGTACGCCCCTGCTAACGTCGAGAGTGACGATGCCAGTTTTGTACGTCTTGGACATGGCCCCGACCTGATCAAAGGCTTGAAACGCGGGAAATGGCTCATAGGTGCCACCCTGGATTTGCATGGCAACACGCTGGAAGAGGCCCGGGACCGGTTAGATCGCTTTTTATCGTCTTGCCTGACCCACCATATAAAATGCGTGCGGATAGTTCATGGTAAAGGGTATGGCTCTAAAGGCGGGGAGCCCATACTGAAGCAAACCGTCAGGCGCTGGCTGAGCCAGATGGCCGATGTCCTTGCCTATGCTGAATGTGCCGAGCACGATGGTGGATCGGGGGCCGTACAAGTCCTGTTGCGTGGCGACGGTACTTGAATAGCACTATATATAAGCAGTGACGAAAGGAATAATATGAGCTGGCTTTACCTGGCGATTGCCATTACCGCGGAAATTATCGCCACGACCGCCCTGAAAGCATCCGACGGGTTCTCACGTCTTTACCCTGCGATTGTCACCACAACGGGTTATGTGGTGGCATTTTATTTTCTCGCCCTTACTCTGAAAACCATTCCAGTAGGCGTAGCCTATGCAATCTGGTCGGGCGCGGGTATTGTGGCGATTTCACTGATAGGCTACGTCGTATTCAAGCAGACGCTGGATACCGCCGCGCTGATAGGAATCGGAATGATAGTCGCCGGGGTCGTGGTACTGAATGTCTTTTCAAAGTCCGCCATGCACTGACCAGGACTTTTGCAGGCTGTAATGACAAAGGCCGATAACATTGTTATCGGCCTTTGTGCCTTTATATTTTTTATGGGACCTGCAACTTTCTTATGTACCGATTTATCGGCTTGCCCATGCAGGGCTTTGTCTCCTCACCTGCATGGAACGCATTGTGCATGATTTTTCATAAGCTAACACTTAGGGAATGCACTAGGTTGGTGCGAATTTAATGCACGAATGCTACGCATCTGTGCATAAATGGGTGCCTGTATATCCATAACAAGAATAGATAGTTGAAACCTCATGGAACCCCAGGCCTATAATCGGCGTTTGCCGTTGCCGCTCTTGCGGGACCACAGCACACCGATCACTGATTTTCAAAAGATGAACACGCCCATCAAATTGCTTGTTGTAGACGACGACGCGATAACCTGCGCCCGGCACAAAGCCTACTTCGAAGGCCACGGCTATACGGTATCAGTAGCAAACAATGGTTCGGAGATGTGGCGTGCGTTTGAAACCGATCCGATCGCGCTAGTATTGTTAGACGTGGGTCTGCCAGGTAAAGATGGACTGGAGCTAGCGCGCGAGTTGCGTGCTCACGACGATTACCTGGGCATCATTCTTGTGACCGGGCGCGATGACGACGTAGATAAGATCGTAGGTCTGGAGTCCGGCGCCAACGATTATGTGACTAAGCCATTCAATTCGCGGGAATTGCTGGCGCGCGTGAAAATCGTTTTACGGGAAACGTACCGCCGACGTCCAGAGTCCGATGGAAATCAGCGCGTATTCGGAGGCTGGACTCTGGATCTGTCCTACCGCAAGCTGCTGGACGACAAAGGCGAAGAAATAATGCTTCCCAAGGGCGAAATGGACTTGCTCACCACACTCGCACGCCGTCCCGGCATTGCCATAGAACGCGCACGACTAATGCAGAGCGTAAGCCAGCGTCCATGGGACGCAACAGACCGCAGCATAGACGTACTGATATCCAGGTTACGCAAAAAACTGGAGCTTGACCCTAAAAACCCCCAGCTAATCGTTACGGTGCGTAGCGAGGGTTATGCTTTGATCGCCAACGCCTAACACCACTAACCGCAACGCGTCGCAACTATCCTGACATAGCAATTCAAGCTCGTCCACCAACCTCGCCGCCGCGGCTGTGTCCACTGCCCTCTCGGCCGCTACTTTTTGCAAATTGCGTGCAGTTCCAATAACGCGAACCATGCCCAGATTGGCAGCTGCGCCTTGCAATCGATGCGCGCACGCCGAAACAGATGTCCAGTTCCGATGTGCCGCTGCAGTACTGATCTCGCCCAGCGTCGTTGCAATGCTGGACCGGAACATATTCAACAACTCCAACAGCATGCTGACGCCCAAATCCTCAATCTCGGCATGGATCCAGGCCATATCCAGTAAAGATGCCGGATCAACCCTGTTTGCCTGTATGCTCGCACGACGCACCGGCTCTGGGACTACCACAACGCCGGTGGGGCCGGCCGTCGCCAAATGTAGTGCGCTATTCAACTCTGCAGAAGTAAAAGGCTTACTCAGAAAAGCCGATGCGCCAGAAATCAAGGCGCGTTCCATAGCATCGTGTGAAACATCCGCCGACATCACAATAACTGGCACGTTTTTCCACCGCATCCCATCCAGCTCGCGAATCTGCTGGGCCAGGTCTATGCCGGAAATACCCGGAAGATTCAAGTCCATAAGAATTGCGTCGATGGTACGCTGCTGCCCTTGCATGATATGCAGCACCTGGCGCCCGTCCCCTGCCACCAACGGATGATGGCCATTCAGCGCCAGATATCGAGTACATACCAGCCGATGAATCTCGTCGTCCTCGACCACTAATACCGTCAGGGAGCGCAACTGGTCCGTCAGTATCCCATCAAGGTTTCCGTCCGCAAACTCGGGCGGGTTCAGTGCGATTTCAAAATCCAGACAAAAGCTGACACATGTGCCTTCGTTCGGCGCGCTAACCAGCGATATCGTGCCGCCCATGGACTGAATCAACCGTTGGCAAATAGCCAATCCCAAGCCAGTGCCTCCGCGACGGCCTCCGTCCACATCTTCGGCCTGAACGAAAGGCTTGAATATTTCCTCGCACTGATCAGCAGGCACACCAATACCGGTGTCAGTTACCGAAAAGCTCAACTGCACTTTTCCGCTAGCCAAATTGCGGCGACTGACCGAAACCGTGACGGATCCCTCATCGGTGAACTTAATAGCATTGCCAATGATATTAAGCAACACCTGGTTCAGCTTGCGGCGGTCACCAAAAAGCACATCAGGCACATCCAGGTCAACATCGCGAATCAATGCCACGCCGCGAGTTTGCGCCTGTATAGTTTGCAGCGACATCATGTCATCGATAGCGATGCGCAAATTAAAGGGCAGTATTTGTGTATCAATCTTTCCCGCTTCAATACGCGAGAAAGTCAGCATATCGTCCAGGATTTCCAGCAGAGTCGTATTCGCATAGGAAATCATGCGTGCATATTCGCGCTGGCGCGTGTCCAGCCCGGTCTCCTTCAGCAGCTGCACAGCACCGCTGATGCCAGTCAACGGCGTGCGCAGTTCGTGACTAAGCGATGCCAGGAATACATTCTTGGCCGTATTCGCCTCGGTAGACTCTTGCAGTGCCCGAGAATGTCTGGCTACCTCGCGCTCAAGCGGAACCCGGGTTCGTTCCTCCAGCCCGTTAAACCGCTTGACCAAGCGGCATACAAAGTAAATCCAGGCCAGAATAACAACAGCCATGCACAGCAAGGTTATCCAATAAACCGTAGGAATAATTTTCCCTTTTCATGACAACAGTTGACAAAGAAAAGCCCGGCCTTGCGGCCGGGCTGCATAGCATGCGAAGTTAGCACCAGACTGTTCTCTGGTTAGCCGGGCACGGCATCCTTTGCATTCTTGGCAAGGAATTCCAATACCAGTTTTCTCTCCGCGTCATCCAGACCTGCACGCGGGAACATGCTTTGCGTAATACCCATCCATTGACTCATTGTATAGTCGCCGGGCTCACGCGCAACGTGACATAGCGTGCATCGGCCATAGAACAACTTTTCACCTGGCGTCATGGTGCCCAGCGTAGCGCCTTTCAAGTTGAACGCACGGGTACCCAGGTCCATTGCTGCTATATTCAACGCCAGGTCTTTCGACTCTTCAATAACAGGCGGCTCGAAGGCGCGATTCTCAGACTCTGGGTCCGTGCATTTTTTCAGACTGGCGATGCAGGTATTCGCGCTGGTTGCCTGGCTGAGTCCGCTGGCGGGAACACTGGTCGTGATGACGTTGATGGATCCGCTATTACAGCGGCCCTTCGAGTCCAATTGTATCCAGCCCCCCTCTTCCAGACTGGCTACGCCTTTCATGATCTGATCGGTGACACGAGCACCAGCGATTACCGCACCACGCTCATTGAAAAGCTCGACCAAGTCACCATTATTAATGCCGTTGGCCTTAGCGTCCTCGATACTGATCAGCACATGCTGACGTCCCTGGATATGCTCTTCGTTACGAAGATCCGTATTGGCCATTTGCGAATGCAGACGATTGAACGGATGCGGACTCACAACGTGAACCTGCCCTGGCTTGGCATTCCCCAGATATTCGATGGGTTCCAGAAATTTCGGAATGGGCGGGCAATCAGCGACATTGGCCTTGTCGATCACGTCGCAATACAGTTCAATTTTTCCGGACTTGGTGTGCAAAGGGTATTTCTGCGGATCGGTATAGAAATCGCCATGGCGCACCCATTGACGCATGGGCTCGGGCACATCCAGCTTGACATGGCCCTTCTCCCAGAACTCTTCGAAAGGTACGCCAGGATCGGCATGGGCATACGCGTTCTTCAAGATCTGTTCGACCGTCAGGCCTTCGGTGAACTGGAAGCCAACCCCCATCAGATCACCCAGACGCTTGAAGATCTCGAAGTCATCCAGGCTTTCGCCGTAAGGTTCGATAACCTTGCGCATGGCATAGATTTTGTCGTTGCCGTAGGTACCGCCCGAACTCATATCATCGCGCTCCAGCGCGGATGTAGCGGGCAGCACGATATCGGCAAACCGCGACGAGGCGCACCACCACGGATCTTGGCAAATAAACGTTTGCACTTGCTGGTTAAGGGCGCGCAATAGCTCGTTAGTGTCCTGCTGGTGCGACATCACATTATTGCCGGATGTATAAACCAGCTTGACGTCGGGGAAGGTATCTTCTGTACCGTCACGGGTGTATTTTTTGCCGGGGTTGAGCAACATTTCGCTGATTCGCGATGCCGGGCAGCGCGTCGTCAGCGGGTTACGGCCCTGCGGAATGCCGATAGGCATGACCTTGGTCGACTGCGGCATACCGCCGCCGCCATAGTGCCAACTGAAGCCCACGCCTTCGCCGGGTTTGCCAATCTTGCCCAGAATGGCAGCCATGTTGACGGCGGCCCAATGCGGCATTTCGCCATGGTGAGCACGCTGCAACGACCAGCCCAAAGCAAACTGCGTGCGCTTGCTGGCGAAAAGCTCGGCCATCTCGATGATTTTCTGCGCGGGAATCCCCGTAATCGCGGCTGCCCACTCGGGCGTCTTGGCCGGCGTGCCGTCGGCATCCTTGCCCAGCAGGTAAGGCAGGAATTTATCGAACCCGACCGTGTACTTGTCCAGATATGCTTGGTCATGCTTGCCTGTGGTGTAGGCATGATAAGAAATGGCCAGGAACAACGCCGTATCCGTATTCGGGACGATTTTCACCCATTCCGAATCCATGGCTACATCGGTAGTCGTATATTGCGGATTGATGGAAATGAACTTGACGCCCCTTTCCTTTATCTTCTGCCAGCGCGGATACATCTGGTGATCGGCCACTGTGAATTCAACCCGGTTATTCTTCCAGGGATCACAACCCACCCAAACCATGACCTCGGTCTTTTCCGCGACGACTTCCCAGGCAGTTTGCGGAGAATACACTTCCATGTCGCCAATGATATGCGGCAAGCTGATTTGCGACGCACCTGCGGAATAATCTCCGGTGGTGACTGAATGTCCGCCAATCAGATTGAACAACCGGCCCTGCAACACTTGCGGGCGCAACAACCCGGCATGCGACCAGCCGCCGTACGAGGCGCTGAACAACGCCTGGTTGCCGTGCTTTTCGGCTGTCGTCAGAATGGCATTAGCGGTGATTGCCAGGGCTTCGTCCCAGCTAACGCGCACAAACGGCTCCTTACCGCGCAAGTGCGGCTTGGTATCGCCCGTAGGATTAGCCAGGTACGACTTGCGTATCATGGGATATTTGACGCGAGTCTTATGGTAGACCCGGCCCAGCAAGCCTTCGGTCAACATCTTGGTCGGCATGGCGTCGAGCTCTGGCAAGGGCTGCACCCCGACCAACACACCGTCCTTCACCACCGCCTTGAACGGACCCCAATGGCTTGCACTGGGAATCGTCACGGTATCTGCGGCGAACACTTCGCCAGCGCCGAACCAGGTCAGGCCATTGGCGGCTACCGCCGACGCTACCGTGGTTTTAAGAAATCGTCGTCTTGTGAACTGCATAATGAATCCCCGCTAAACGTCGGCTTCCGTATGAAACCTACCTCATTGAAACAAGTGTACAAATGCGCCATGAACGCGCAGCCCACTCTTGTTAACCAACGAAGGAGATTTGTTAACAGCCGTTCACAGGTAGCCTGGGAACATGCCGTTCGTAGCGGGTAAACTACCGTCAACGAGGCGGTCGCATATCTGCGCCTGCGAGGAACCCATAATGAATGAAGCAAACCAGCGCCTGGTCCACACAACCCTGGCCGGCGAAGGCAACAACGTCGCGTCAAGCCAGAATAAAGCGCCGGACATTAAAGTTTTTTCACCCGCCGAAGTGCGCTCCGTTATCGTGGGCTTGATGCTGGCAATTATGCTGGGCGCTCTGGACCAGACCATCATTTCGGTCGCGCTGCCCATGATGGCCGCCGACCTGCAGGGGGTAGATCTTCTGGCTTGGGTGGTCTCGGGTTACCTAATTGCCGTGGCAGTAGCTACACCGATTTACGGAAAACTGGGCGATTTGTACGGGCGGCGCGTCGTACTGTCATCCGCCATTGCCATTTTCCTGCTTGCATCGATTGCCTGCGCCTTGGCGCCAAGCATGCCCTTCCTGGTGGCCGCGCGCATTCTGCAAGGGCTGGGCGGAGGCGGCTTGATTTCCGTAGCCCAGGCCATTATTGCCGACGTTGTCGCGCCCAGGGATCGGGGCCGCTACCAAGGCTATATCAGTGCGGCATTCGCGGTAGCCAGCGTGTCGGGCCCATTACTGGGCGGCATCCTGACATCCTACCTGTCGTGGCGCTGGGTATTCTGGATCAACCTCCCCCTGGGCGCTGCAGCCATGATCATTTCGCGTCGCGCCCTAACGCGACTCCCTGTTCCGCGCATCAAGCGCCCCGTCGACTATCCCGGTGCGGTATTAATGACTGCGGCCTTGACCCCCTTATTGGTGGGCATTACCCGTGTAGGCCAAGGTGCACCATGGCTGGACAGCCTGAACGTGCAATTGCTGATCGCCACCGGCGTGGCGCTCGTATTATTCCTGTGGCAGGAAAGACGTGCCATCGAACCGCTGCTGCCCTTGGCTATCTTGCGCAATTCAACGGTTTCACTGTCGTGCGCGGCCATGTTCATCGCCTTCATTCTGATCATATCGATGTCTGTGCTGATACCGCTGCGGGCTCAAATGCTGTTGGGCGTCCGGGCCGACACGGCAGCGCTGCTGTTATTGCCTTTTTCGTTAGGCATCCCGGTCGGCGCATATATTGGCGGCAAACTCTCTGCTTACATCGGCCGGGTCAAACGCATTCAGCTATGCGGCGCCATAGGCGTTGCAACTGCCATGTTGGGATTGGCCTTCATTGACACTCACACCACAGCCTTGAACCTGTTCTGCGTCGCCGCGATTGGTATTTCAATAGGCGTCCAGCTGCCTACCACTACCGTAGCGGCACAAAACGCCGTGGCGCAGAGACATGTCGGGGTCGTCACCGCCGTTATTGTGTTCAGCCGGTCTTTGGGGGCTGCTATCGGCATCGCCGTGCTGATGGCGGTTCTTATGGCAACATTGCATACCATGGCGCCCTCCTCGTTAGGCTCGCTATCAGGCGCCGAGATCATCAAAGCGATGATGGGCGAAGCAAAAATTGACTTGAGCTCGATGATAAGAAATGAGCTTATGGCATCGGTAGAGCACGCTTTTCAAAAAATATTCATGCTTGCCGCCGCCATCGCCAGCGCATCAATCATCTTCTGCCTGTTGCTGCGCGACGTCCCGCTGGCGGAAAGCATCGCACGATCGGAATAACGCCAGTGCTTGCCTTTTGTTACCTGATCAAGCGCCGGTTTGCCGCTCACCGGCTATTCGGGTACAACAAGACCTTCTTATTTTCTAGACACAATGGAACATCATATGAAGCGTTCTATCTTCTGGCTATGCTCCGCCTTGGCACTCCAAGGCTTGGCGGCATGCGCCCAACAAGGCGGCGCAACGCCGGACACGGCAGCATCGGCTGACACCCTTACTGCCTACCATTGGCAATTGGAACAAGCGCCAGCCAAGCCCGTACAACTGACTTTCGCGGATCAGCGCCTGGTCGTCAGCGGATTGTGCAACACCCTTGGCGCCAGCTACAACATCAATGGCCACAAGATGACAGTTCAGCAAGTGGTCGGAACGCTGCGCATGTGCCAAGACCCTGCCCTGATGAAATACGAACAAGAAGTCGGCACCCGTCTGGAAAAAATCGCGTCCTGGGGCATTACCGGCGCGGTCCCGCAGGGCTCAACCCAGGCTCCGGTACTAACGTTGAAATTCAATGATGGCGACCAATGGGTGCTTAACGGCAAACCCACCAACGAAACCAAATATGGCTCCGCCGGTGAAACCGTCTTCCTGGAAGTCCAGCCGCAGTTGGCGCCCTGCCATCACCCCCTGATCGCTGACAAGCAATGCCTGAAAGTACGCACGGTTGAATATGATGCAGCCGGCCTGAAGACCAAGCTGGGCGAATGGGAACTGTTCTACGACGAGATAGAAGGCTATCAACATGAAGCCGGCGTGCGCAACATTCTGCGCGTCAAACGCTACAACCGCGCCAACCCGCCCGCCGATGCATCGCGCTATGCGTATGTATTGGACATGACGGTAGAAAGCGAAAGGAAATAGATCGTTTGCCCGTTACGCCAGCCAAGCGCAGCGTAACGGGACTGCCCACCCTCGGACAAACCCTCATTTACGTCGCCATAAGAAGCAGCAAGACTTAACCGATTTGCCATATGGCACGGCTGACTTGGCGCGAATGCCACATATAAAAGGGAGATCGAAGGTGACGCTTAATAAACTTATATCGGGTCTGTTGTTCTTGACAGCAGCCACCACTGCAGCGGCGCAGCAAAAACCAGTCGTCCAGTTCATTGCAACCGGCGGCACCATCGCCATGAAGATTGATCCGGTCAAGGGGGCGCCCGTGCCTGCCATTTCCGGAGAAGACCTGCTGGCCACCGTACCTGATGTTGGCAAGTATGCAGAGATACGTGTCAACAGCCTTTCCAACGTGCCATCAGACTATATGGATCCACCGCGCTGGGTAGAGCTGACAAAGGCAGTGCAAAAAGCACTGGACCAGCCTGAAGTTGCAGGCGTGATTGTCTCGCACGGTACGGACACCCTTGAGGAAACCGCGTTCTGGCTGGACCTGACCATCAAATCTGAAAAACCTGTCACCCTGATTGGAGCGCAGCGGAATGCCTCGTCGCCTGACTTCGATGGGCCGCGCAACCTGCTGAATGCTGTTCGTATTTCCGTAGACGAACAATCCAGGAACAAGGGCGTATTACTCGCGATGAATAATCAGATCAATGCCGCCCGCTACGTCAGAAAAACGCATACCGCGAATGTAGAAACCTTTAATTCCGGTGATTTTGGCTTCATCGGGGAAGTCTATCCTGATCGCGTAATCTATGCCTACCAGCCGGTTCGCAGGCAGCACTTGGCGCTCAACGAGCAGGAAATGCCGGCGGTCGAAATTTTCCCGATGTACGGCGGTGCGGACGGCATCGCGCTACGCAATGCGGTGGACCGCAGCGTCAAGGGTATCGTGGTGCAGGCGCTCGGCATGGGCAACATGAATCAGCCCATGTTTGAAGCGGTGAAGTATGCGATATCAAAGGATATCCCCGTTGTGATCGCTACGCGTGTGTACAACGGACGGGTATTGCCCAACTATGGTTTCGAAGGTGGCGGGAAAACGCTTGCTGATGCAGGCGCCGTCATGGCGGATGATCTAAGCCCGCCCAAAGCACGCATCCTGCTGATGCTGGCCCTACAGGGGGGTGTAAAGGGCCAGGCGGACTTGCAAGCACTCTTTGATAAGTAAAGTAAAGAGCCTTCTTTTCCGACGTTAGGAACTGAACTCTAGGTTCTCGGCAACGTTGGACGCGTGGTTGGAAAGATCAAGTATCCACCTTTACAACAACGCGTCCTTTAATACGCCCTGCCAGCAGGTTTCCCGCCTCTTCTATAACCTCATTCAAAGATATTTCAGCAGAGATTTGATCGCGTAATGCTGCATCCGTTTCTTCTGCCAGGCATTGCCAAGCCTTATCCCTAATTGGCTTGGGAGCATAGACACTGTCAATTCCGACCAATGAAACACCTCGAAGAATAAACGGGGCAACGGTTGTTGGAAGATCCATGCCCTGCGCTAGCCCGCAGGCAGTGATAACACCGCCATACCGAGTTTGTGCACAGACGTTAGCCAGCGTGTGGCTACCCACACTATCGATCGCTCCCGCCCATAATTCTTTTTGCAGGGGCTTTCCCTTTTCGCCCAAAGAGCAACGATCAATAACTTCTTTGGCACCTAAGGAACGAAGCCTGTCTGCCTCCCCCATTCTCCCAGTCGACGCCGTCACTTGGTAACCGCGTCGGGCTAGCAAGGCAATAGAAAAACTGCCGACCCCACCATTGGCTCCTGTGACCAATATCGGGCCGCTCTGGGGCGTAACGCCATGGCGCTCTAATGCAAGGACTGAAAGCATTGCGGTATAGCCCGCTGTCCCAATGGCCATTGCGTCGCGCGCAGACAGCCCTTCTGGCAATACAGTCAACCACGCGGATGGCACACATGCACGCTGCGCTAGCCCGCCCCAATGTGTCTCCCCCATTCCATGCCCATTGACCAGAACCAATGTTCCCGGCTTCAGGTTCGCGTCATTGCTCCGCTCAATCGTCCCGGCCAGATCTATGCCGGGCACCATAGGCCATTTACGTACGACCGGACCTTTACCCGTGATAGCCAACGCATCCTTATAATTCAGTGTTGAATATTCAACACTCAGCTCTACTTCGCTTTCGGGTAGCAAGGATCGATCAACCATTTCAACGGAGGGATGCGTGGTTCCGTCTTCGTTTTGACGCAAAACGATAGCTTTAAACATGGTTTTCCTTTATTGAATCCAACTTAAAAACTTGTCTACTTGAAGATATATATTCCAGCGGGGACAGATGGATTAGTGGGCACTCAGTCAACTTTTGCTCCCGACTCGCGAACAATTTCGCCCCACTTGAGGTAATCGCTATTAAGTAATTTCGCAAACTCCTCAACCGATGAGGGCCGCGGAACAGCACCAATTGACTGCAAAGCGCTCTGGATTTTTGAGTCCTCCAAGATTAGCTGAAGCTCCTTATTTACTTTATTGACAATTTCCGTTGGCGTTCCTTTTGGAAACAGCATCCCTAACCAGGCACTCGCAACAAAATTCGGTACGCCCGATTCGATCATGGTAGGAGTATCGGGTAAAAGTGCCATGCGCTCAGGCATTGCTACGGCGAGCAGTTTCAGACGCTTGGCGTCAATCAGCGGTTTAGTCACTGCGATGGTATCGAAGCCAACCGATACATTTCCTGCCACCAGATCCACCATGGCACGCGGGCTTCCTTTGTATGGCACATGTATCAAGGAAATGCTCTTATCGCGTTGGAGTAGCTCCATCGCCAGATGAGACAAAGTGCCATTGCCTGAAGATGAAAAATTGAGTTTATCTGGATGTGCTTTTGCGTAAGCGAAGAACTCATTTGGCGTATCAAAAGGCGCCTGTGAAGTAGCAACCAAAACCAGGGGCAAATCCACTACCAGCCCTATAGGTTCGAAATCCTTTAAAGTGTCATAGCCAACCGATTTATAAAGATGAGGGTTGGTGACAAGAGAGGCTGTCGCGGACAACATCATTTGATAGCCATCCGGAGCCGCCCTGGCCAGTTGCGCCAACGCCAAACTCCCACCTTGTCCTGGACGGTTTTCTACAATAAACGACTGGGACATCGACTGTGAAAGCCGCTCAGCCACTAAACGTGCAACGCTATCGGTAGCTTGACCTGCGGGAAAACCCACCAGAATTTTTACGGGCTTATCTGGATAAGCGGCCTTTGCCACGCCAAAACTGACAGACACGCTGAACAATAATGCTACAAGCAACTGCGACATATATTTCATTTTTTGCCTCTTCTCTTTATATTTATTTAACGACATGCCCGGCCACTCAAAGTGCACTACAACATCTCAGATGACTTTGGCGCCGCGCAGTGACGCAATATCCGCATCACTCAAACCCAGGCTCTGGAAAACTTCTGTATTGTGCTGGCCTAGAGAAGGTCCGGCACACCGAATGGCGCCCGGGGTCTCCGAAAAAATAGGTACTACATTCTGCATGCGTACAGGTCCAAGCTCTTCATCGTGTACTTCGACAATGGCCTGTCTGGCAGCAAACTGCGGATCCTCGAAAATATCGGCTATATCGTAAATAGGGCTGAACCCGACCTCGTGCTTATCTAACAGTTCAGCCAGTTCTGAAATCGAATGCTTGCCAACCTCTGCTTTGATGATCTGGTCGAGCGCTTCCCTATTCTCCACTCTCATCTGGTTAGTGATAAAAAGTGCGTTATCAATTAAGTCGGGACGGCCAAGTGCTGTACAAAGACGCTCATAAATGCGTTGCGTGGAGGCTGCTATAGATGCCCAGCGGCCGTCGCAAGTTTGATACACATTACCTGGCGATGCATACTGACTGAAATTACCTGAGCGTTGCCGCACTACACCAAGCTGGTCATATTCAATAGGCAAAAAATCCAAAATACGGAACATCGACTCCATCAATGAACAATCAATTTCCTGTCCCTTGCGCTCACCTGTGGCATGTTGATGATGCAATGCACTAAGAATCCCCACTGCCCCGAACAATCCGGCAACAGCGTCAGCAACCGGAAAGCCCATATGCATCGGCGGGCCGTCTGCAGCGCCACAGATATTGGTAAAACCGGTCATCGCTTCGAAAACGCGTGCGAAGCCTGGCTTGTTACGGTAGGGACCTGTCTGGCCAAAACCCGTGATACGCAAAATAGTCAGGCCAGGGTTAATGCTGTGCATCCACTCTCTGGTAAGCCCCCAAGCATCCAACGTACCAGGTCGAAAATTCTCAACCAATACATCGTATTCGGGTAGCAACTTACCAATAAGCTCTCGCCCCTGCTCCTGACGTAAGTCCACCGAAATGCCACGCTTATTACGATTAGTGACTTTCCACCAAAGCGGCACACCATTTTTATGTGGGGTCAGCGCTCTCAGGCCGTCTCCCTGAACTGGCATCTCTACTTTCAGCACGATCGCCCCGAGGTCGGCCAAAAGCGTTGAGGCGAGCGGGCCCGCTACAACCGTCGATAAATCAAGAATGCGAAGGCCTTGCAATGGGCCAGTAATATTAGAGGTCATGGACATTCAAGTAAGATGCAAAGTAGAAGGTCGTTTGAGTATAGTGACCGTCGATCAAATCTTGAATACAGATAACTAAGATATCAGCCATGCCAATTTCAGATAGCTCTATGTTGGATTTGAGGAGTTTGCGATGCTTTGCTTACGCGGCAGAGCGAGGTAGCCTCACGAGTGCGGCCACATCAATGGGCATTGCACAATCAGCCTTGAGCAGGCACATTTCCCAGTTGGAAGCGATATTAGGAGGCCGGCTCTTTTATCGTACGGGCAGAGGTGTCGAACTGACTGAGCTCGGCCAGACTTTACTTCCACGGACAGAAATCATGCTGCGGGAAGCGCGTGAGTTGCTTGATGCTGCAAAAGCAATCCAGCATAGGCCAACCGGGGTAGTCAACGTGGCGTTGATACCATCAATGTCAAAGCCTCTTGTCGGACTTTTGCTTAATTGTTTACAAAAGGAATTTCCCGAAATACACATACGCGCATTTGAGGCCTATAGCGGCGAGGTTGAGACCATGCTGGCGGAGGGCAGAGTTGATATCGGTATATTTAATCGGTATCGCCCCTTAAAGCGGGAAACTCAAGATGCCATCTTCAGTAGCACGATGTGCCTTGTCGGGAAAGCCGGATCCAAAGTATCCGACATCAAGTCGGCACGTTTTAGTACAGTCGGAGCGCTTCCCTTGGCCTTACCAACCCGGCCCAATAGCATGCGCTCATTCTTTGACGAAATTGCCAACAAGCAACGACTACAACTGAATGTTGTGCTGGAAGCCAGCACCAGCGCAATCATTAAAGACGCAGTGCTCAATTGCAATCTCTACAGCGTACTGCCACCACACGCAGTAAAAGACGAACTTGCAACAGGCCTTCTAGTTGCCATACCTGTCACTCACCCCGTAGTACGGCAAGTTACCTTTGTCGACGCGACACCGCGACATCCAATGACAGGGGCCTCTAGAGAAGTGCTACGCCTATTACAAATGCTGGTTCAACAACTCGATAAAGACGAAACCACTAGCGCCCGCTTTCTGCCAGCAACGGCTTCACAACGTCCGAGATAGCCTGACCAAGAACCAAGTGCTGGTCAAGGTCGAGATGGACGCCGTCGACTTTGCTGGACGTGACCACACTGCCAGCATCGAAAAAATCACAATCAAGCTCTGCGCTGACTTGCTTATAAGCGTCAGCCAATCCTATGCATTTACGTTCCCCGCCTTCAAACTTGGGGGCAATCGGTCCTTTCGGCGTTTGGATGGCTGGCGGGGCAACCACCAGTATTCGGGGTATGGGCATCGTCGGCTCTATGGGGGCAAAGCGGATGGCCGATACGAGCGCCGCAATCCCTTGGGATGACTGCCAGGCATTATGTTGATGCATGGATTGAAAATCGTTTGTTCCCAGCATCAACACAACAAGATCAAGCGGCGAGTGGATTTCAATGCGTTGCGCCAGGCCCGTAAGCCCATTTCGTCCCGGCTTGAATGGATCGTCCCAGACGGTGCGCCGGCCGTTAAGGCAGTCTTCAATGACGCGAACATGATTCCCTTTGACGTTAAGCGCAATTTCCATCACTCCCGGCCAACGTTGATCGAAAGGCAGTCGGTTGCGTGTAGTAGGAATAATGCCCCACGATAGCGAATCAGAGTAGACAAGGACATGCTGCATTTGGGCTCCTTCAGAAATAGTTCGCACTACCCACGGCGCCGTAAAACAATATGCGTGGCCTTCTCCGAGGCTACGGATTCAACGCACTCGTATCCCAGAGCCCGCAAGTCAACCCCTTCATACAGCGGCTCTCCCCGGCCGAGCAGGACAGGCGCGATAGCAATGTGCAGTTCATCAATGAGGCCCTCACGAAGATACTGCCGTATTGTGTCCGGCCCACCGCCGATCCGCACATCCATTCCCGCAGCGGCCTCGCGTGCACGATCCAACGCCTCGCGCATGCCGTCTGTTATGAAGTGGAACGTCGTGCCGCCTTCCATCTCGATGGGCGGCCGAGCATAATGGGTCAAGATGAAGACTGGAACGTGATATGGTGGATTGTCTCCCCACCAGCCCTTCCAGTTGGTGTCCGGCCAGCCCCCACGAGTGGGGCTGAACATGTTCCTTCCAAGAATCCAGGCCCCAACATTCTGAAATCCGCGGGCGGCGAAATCATCGTCAATTCCGGTCGTACCGCTGTCCTTGCCGAACAAGGCCCTCTGGAACGTGCGTGTTGGGAATAGCCATTGGTGCAGCTCCGTCCCGCCAACACCGAGCGGATTGTCGATGTCTTGATTCGGACCTGCCCCGTAGCCGTCGAGCGAAATGGTAAAACCCTCAACGCGAACCCGTGTCATCGTTTGCCTCCGTTTAGACGCCCAACACGTAAATCAACGAATCTACACCAGGCGGGTCATCCAGCCATGGCGGTCGGGTGCTTTGCCGTATTGGATATCGGTCAGTTCTTTGCGCAGCGACATCGTCACTTCGCCGGCCGGCGCGGATTCGTTGCCGACCGTAAAGTCCTTGCTTTTCAGCAACGTGATCGGAGTCACTACTGCGGCGGTGCCGCAAGCAAACACTTCACTGATGTCCCCGGATGCCACGCCCTCACGCCATTCGTCGATGGAAATGTTGCGCTCTTCTACGGCGTGTCCGCGATCGCGTGCCAACTGGATGATGCTTAAACGCGTGATGCCTTCCAGTATGCTGCCCGACAATGAAGGTGTCAGCAGCGTGCCGTCCTTGCGCACCAGGAAAATATTCATGCCGCCCAGCTCTTCAAGGTATTTACCTTCGACCGGATCCAGAAACAGGACTTGGGCGCAGCCATGTTCAGACGCCTCTTGCTGAGGCAATAGCGACGCAGCGTAATTTCCACCGCACTTGGCTGCTCCTGTGCCCCCTTTGGCGGCACGGGCATACTCGGTCGAAAGCCAGATCGATACGGGTGCGACGCCCTGCGCAAAATACGGGCCGGCCGGGCTTGCAATGACGTAATAAGCCGCTTTCTGTGCTGCCCGGACGCCTAGAAAGCTTTCATTGGCGATCATGAACGGACGGATGTAAAGACTGGCCTCGGACCCCGAAGGCACCCAGGTAGCGTCGGTTTTTACCAATTGGCGCAACGACTCGACGAACACATCCTGGGGCAATTCAGGAAGCGCCAGGCGATGCGCAGAACGCTGCATGCGCGCCGCGTTGGCCTCGGGGCGGAATGTCCAGACCGAACCGTCGGCATGCCGGAAGGCCTTCAGCCCTTCGAAGATTTCCTGGGCATAGTGCAGGACCGACGCTGCTGGATCAAGCATCAGCGGGCCGTAAGGCCGGACTTCCGCATTGTGCCAACCCTGTGCTGGCGTCCAATCAATCGCGACCATGTGATCGGTGAAGTGCTTGCCGAAGCCCGGGCTGGCCAAAATCGCTTCGCGCTCGGCCAGGGTGCGCGGGGAGGAAGAGAGAGTATGGCGAAAGGCCAGAG
>NZ_JBEBUX010000077.1:0-18588 GCF_040393045.1 Pollutimonas bauzanensis
GATGCTCTTCACCATGGGACGCCCAGCGCGCGACGTCGGCGGTGCGGGACACTCCGATGCTCAACTTCTTTAGGGTACCGCTGGTAGCCGCGAGCCGCGCCATGAGAGGCGCGTACAGATCAACAAGGGCCTGTTGTTCGCTAATGACTGCCGCGAACACACGTCCATAGGCGTCCTCGCGTTCCTTCTGAAGCGCCTTACGTCGCACCGCAGCGCCTTCGGCGTCTGTCAACTGAGACTTCAAAGTCTGCAACGCCTTGTTTTCGGTGGCAATCCGCTTGGAGAGTGAGGTGTACTGGTTTCGCACGACAGTATCTGCACTGATCAGCTTCTCCAACCGACCCATCTCCGCCTTGAGTACCGAAAGCGTAAGCGTGGAGAGATCGGCGTCGGGCGTGATCAGCATGACGCTCGGGTCTCCTTCGGGCACGGCGATGCCAGTCAGACTCGCAATCTGTTTGTCGGCCCACTCAATGTAGACAGCCAGCGCGTTGTCAACATCGCCTTTGTACACCAGCAGGAACAAGTCCCATTGGGCGTCGTTCAGACCACTTCCCGGATACCTCGCTATAGCCTGACGCAGCATTTCTGGCGCTTTGGCTGCACGGGTGTTTTCCACCTCATCCTGCATAGCAGAGAACGTCCTGCGCTGCGCAGAGAATGCTGTAATGCGGGTGGTCAGCGCTTGTACGGCGGCGCTTAGTTGACTGTGTCGATTGGCTTGGACTTCCGTACCCTTCAGCACGAACTTGGTTAAGTCGGTGCTGTAGCCCTTGATAAGGGTTTCCTTGCTTCCGACCTGGGACTTAAGGCTTGCGACCAGCGACTCCTTTTCAATTTCGGCAGCGATGCGATCCGAGATCGCGGCAATTGCCTCAACCTCGCGCTCGCGCGCTTGCTGAAAGCGCAGCGTTCGGTGCTCACGCAGTTGCTCAAAATCGAAAGCATCTTCTTTTTCGTCACCCTCATGTGCCTCGAAGATCACGCGCTCAATCTCGCGGACGAGACCTTCGGACGCACCTCTCGAAGAGCACAGCTCCTCTACGAATTGCTGGGAGAGATAACGCGCGCGGGGGTATATCCAAGTGTCGTTGATGTCTCTGCCATCGAGATGACGGTCCGTTGCATCTCCGCCACCCCAATATAAGTTGACTTTGCTGTCACCGATGAGCGGACGTGCCCTGACCAGAAATGACGCGCTGACGTCTCCATTTTCGCGCCAGGCATTCTCACCGATGGCATCGCATCCTGCCGCAATCATGTCGGCGAGAGCCGTCTTACCGGAGCCACGTGCGCCGATGATTGCAACCAAGCCCGGATTCAGTGGTATTGACTTGGTGGCTGACCAACTAGCACTTTCGATGTCGATCTTGGAAATCACCTGCGAAGGCATTGCGGTTTTTGGTGGCTCGAACCCAACACTGGATCTGCTGGCCGGATCGATGCAAGCCTGACGAAGTGCCTCGAACGTCAGTGCTCCCTTGATCCAGGAAAACCGATCTCCCATAGGTCGCGCTGCGGCAGCGAGGTTGTGCGCGTCGCTGCCGTGCATACACGGCTTACAGCCGCCGTATCGGTCTTGCAATTGCTGAACGCTAAGATCACGTAGACCGAGCCAGAATTCACGCTGCGCAGGGCTGCTGGTGAAAATAAAGTGTGCGAACTTTTCAATCTCCTGCCGTATGGTTTGGTCTGCGGCTTGGCGCAGACCAGATGTGCCATCCCCCGATCCTCCGGCGACACCAATCAGTATGTTGGCCTTTGCCCAAGCACTTTCAGCATAGGTCGCACGAAGCGTTGCGAAGTTGACTTTAAACTGAGTGGCGCCATGGGCGAGAGCAACACGGTCGTCCTTGATGGTTTTATCAGCGGTTCTACCAAGGCGAGTCAAGTCCTCGGGCGTACAGTCAAACCTGTCGTTGTGTGCCGAGAAATGAAGGCGAGAGAGGAATCTTCGAATTTCAATGACGTGATCCGGGTCGTCGGGACTCACCAGCAAATGCAGGTTCACAAAGCCATTTTTGGCTGCGACGTCGAGGCGCACCTCAATGTTGGGGATGATTAGAGAAATGCCCGACAGTCGCCCTTCGTCCTTGTGCCGACGCACTTCCTCGTACAGCGCCGTTGTATAGTAGTCAGTGATGGCAATAGCTTCGATGGAAGGTGCTGCGTTTTCGAGCGCCTTTAAATAACCGTCCCAGTCACCTGCCTTAAATTGATCATTGAGTACCGTGCCGGGCGCATGGATATGTGGCTCCCAGCGATGCCATTCTGAACCGCGCGTGATCATTTCCGCCCCTGTCGTTCTTATTTTGATAGCGTCCGGCTTGCCGGCACGCGGCCGCTAGGCTAGACAAAACACATACTGTAACAAAATTTGGTATATCAGTCCGATCCCCAAGAACCCAAGTGCTAATCAACTCAAATAGAGTTGTCGTCATTTTGGCAGCAGAATAGTGTCAACCAACTGTCAACAGCATAGCGAAATAAAGCACCTCTATAGCGCAACCAACGCGGCTTAAGCCTTTGATTGCGAAGGTAAAGCGCATACAAAGCGACTCTATGATACGGAATCATAATCCGCAGGTCCCCTGTTCGAATCAGGGATGCGCCACCAAGGAATATCAAGGGCTTAGCGATCACTCGCTAAGCCCTTTTCTGTTTCTTGTCCCCTCATTTTGCTCTCGTGTCCGAAATTTCCGGCGCCGGATGCGAGACAGCCTGAGACGTTCGGTGTTGCGACGACGCCTGGCTCTTACCCGCATCACGAATTGACAGTAGGACAAAAGCCTCCCGTAATCTGTGTGACAAGCACGCAACATGAACTTCTATTACTTGTTTTTGTCACGCCAGCGTCATGCACTGCAGGTGTAATGCAAACATTATTCATTTGCCTGTAAACAATCTCTTGGCTGAAAACCTAGAAAACGTCACGCACTTTCGTGCCATATGGATTTCGGATCTGCACCTGGGAACCGCTGGGTGCCAGGCCGAACCGCTACTGGACTTCCTGAAACAGCACGAGTCCGACACCTTATATTTAGTGGGCGACATTGTCGATGGCTGGCAATTAAAGGGCCGCTGGTACTGGCCACAATCGCATAATGATGTTGCGCAAAAAATTCTGCGCAAAGCCCGCAAGGGGACTCGGGTAATCTACATTCCAGGCAATCACGATTCCTTTGCGCGGGATTACGCCAACCTGCATTTCGGCGGCATTGAAGTGATGCACGAAACCGAACACATCACGCTGACAGGCAAACGACTATGGGTGACGCACGGCGACCTGTTTGACGGCGTCATTCAATATGCGCCATGGCTGGCTTACGTCGGCGATCATTTATATACCCTGGCATTAAAGTTCAACCGTTGGTACAACCGCGCCCGAGCGCGTATGGGTCTGGGATATTGGTCCCTGTCTCAGTACTTGAAGCATAAGGTGAAAAATGCCGTGCGCTTTATTACCGCGTTCGAGGAAGCGCTGGTACACGAAGCCCGCCAGCGCAACTTCGATGGTGTGGTTTGCGGGCACATCCATAAGGCGGAAATTCGGGATATCGACGGTATTCTGTACTGCAACGATGGCGATTGGGTAGAAAGCCGCACCGCCCTGGTCGAACACTGGGATGGGCGCCTGGAAATCATCACGTGGGTCCCTCCACTGCCCGCAAAGGTTAAAGCGACAAGCACCAAGACTCAAGTCACGACAACCTCCGTCACAGACCCGGCCAGCAGCCCGACGGAAGGAGTTCCATACAATTGAATATCATGATCGTGACCGACGCCTGGGAGCCACAGGTAAACGGCGTAGTACGCACCCTGATACAAACACAGCTTGAACTAAGCCGCATGGGGCATGAAGTACATCTGCTGACGCCGCTGGATTTTCGTACGATTGCTTGTCCTACTTACCCCGAAATTCGTCTGTCCCTGGCCTCCAAACGCCGGGTTGCAGCCCGAATTGATTCCATAGCACCTGATGCCTTGCACATCGCCACCGAAGGTCCGCTTGGCATGGCCGCACGCGCGTATGCGCTGCAGCGCGGCCTGTCATTCACCACCGCCTATCACACCCGTTTTCCCGAATACATACAGGCACGCATTGGTTTGCCACTGTCATGGTCCTATCGTTTCTTGCGCTGGTTTCATGGGCCGGCGACCGCCGTCATGGTACCCACGCCGGTCGTCAAGCGCGACCTGGAAACATACGGTTTTCCTGCTAGCCAGGTTGTACTATGGTCGCGCGGCGTGGATCTGGATCTGTTCAAGCCTGGGCCGCCCTTTCCCAACGAGGAAAAACCGCCAGTTTTCCTATGCGTTGGCCGGGTTTCCATTGAGAAAAATATCGAGGCGTTCCTAAAGCTGGATTTGCCTGGCACCAAATGGGTCGCCGGCGCGGGCCCCCTATTAAACGACCTGAAAAGACGTTATCCCGCAGTACGATTTACCGGCGTACTCGATCAGTCTGCGCTAGCCAGCCTTTATAACGCGGCTGATGTTTTCGTCTTTCCCAGCCGATCCGATACCTTTGGGCTGGTCTTGCTGGAAGCGATGGGATGCGGGTGTCCGGTCGCCGCCTACCCCGTCACCGGCCCTATCGACGTACTGGGCGACTCCGATGCCGGGGTTATGAGCGAAGATCTCCGCCAGGCTTGCCTAAGCGCGCTAAACATCCCACGCGAACGGGCTCGCGCTCATGCGGAAAAGTTCTCGTGGCGTGCGTCGACCGAAACCTTTCTGTCGCACTTGCAACCCTTTTCCAAGGATGCCGAAGCAGCGAAAAATGAGCATCACGCGCATCGCTGATGCGTGCCAAAATGCATCGCACAACAAGGCGGCGTCA
This sequence comes from Pollutimonas bauzanensis, assembly GCF_040393045.1. Taxonomy (GTDB): domain Bacteria; phylum Pseudomonadota; class Gammaproteobacteria; order Burkholderiales; family Burkholderiaceae_B; genus Pollutimonas; species Pollutimonas bauzanensis_A. Next base: position 4,844 of record NZ_JBEBUX010000077.1, read on the forward strand.
CGCCATCGGGAATAACGCCCCCCAAAACCACTACAGCCCCAAATGCTGTTGCTCATCCGCAGATAAGGCCGACCTCTGGCTCGCCGACAAAGCCCAGTATCTGCACACTAAAGATAGCTCGCTGGTGGATGTCATCGCCGCTCTGGCGGTGCGTAAAACGTGCACGACCGCACAAATCGCCCTGGCATGGCTACTGGCGCAAGGCGATGACATCGTGCCCATTCCCGGCACCACGCGTATCCCTCATCTGCACGATAACCTGGGCGCGCTGTCGGTGAACCTGGAACCCGGCGAGCTCGCCGAATTGAACCGGGCCGTCGTCGCCTTGCCGGTGGCGGGGGAACGCTATACTGAAGAAGGCATGAAGGGGGTTAATGCATGAGCCTACAAAGTAGCGGCCTTTGCAAAAGCACTTCAAATGCCAGGAACTGCGTTACCTGACTGGCATTGAAATTATCATCCGACACCAATACCAAGCTGTCGTGCCCATTGCCAAGCTTAGGCCCCCACGCCATGCCTTCAATATTATCCAGCTTGGGCAAGCCAAGCGTCGCCAGGTCGAGCACCAGCCGCTTGGTCACAGGCTGAAAACCAGCGCTCATCAATGAAACTACACCACTCACATCCGTGGCACCCGAAGTTTCTATTTCGTAGATACGAATGAAGTTGCTGTACTGACCGGCGGCGTTTTGCACTGCCGCGCGCTCAGCAATTAAAAACCGCTCATCATCGACTGCCAGTATTTCTGTGACCCCGTTATCGCCGAATTTGCCACTGGCAGGCACCCCGGGGATGGCATCAATGGGGTATGCCACTTGCCTGAGCATCTGTCCGCCACGACTGTATTGAGTGATCCGCGCCATAGCCCCCGCCGATGATGTCGGTACTGAACCGTCTTGCCAAATAGGCCCCTCCATTGCCACCCAAAGAGACTGCCCATCTCGCGCAAAGGTCATGCCTTCAAATGTCAGGTTGTTGCGCGAACCCACCTTCTGACCACGTCGCATAGAAAACATCGGTGGCGCAATCAGCTCTTCAATGAACTCCCCCGACCGTAAAGCTCGTCGAATGAACGGATTCAATCCCCGCAGGCGTTCGCCCTCGCTGGTGTACCAAATGCTGTTGTCCATGGGATCAAACCGAACAGCTTCCACATCCGCAATCTCGCCCGACTTCCAGCGACTTGAATAGGATTCACCATTTGGCTGCCTGAAAGGTGTCACCGTTGTCAGCGCCACCGAAGAAAACGACTGCGCGTCGTAAGTCAACGTCGCCGTGTAAAAACGAGCCACATTAAAATCGGAACGGTCGTCACTAACCAGGATCCAGGCATCTACCCTGGCATCGTAGTCAATCCCGGAAAGTCCACCCACGGTGGTGTGCTGAAACAACTGCTTGTGCGGAATCTGTTGCTCGCCGATAAAGCGCAATGTTTGCACGGACTGCCCCTGGCGCGCACCGGCAGTCGGGGATATGGTCAATGTCAGCGCCGATATGGCGACAGCGAGAATGGCATGAATATGCCGGCCGCAGATGGAACACAGGAGGGTCATAAATGGTGGGCTCAAAACTAGCTTGGCTGCCCACCTTACGCCAGCCGTTTGACCATTTCATGAATTACTGTGTGATCACCTCTTCCGTAAAAGGAATCAGGCAGACGGCCTATTGTGCCAGCCAAAGGTGGCGCACTAGAGTATCTCGAAAGCCCTGAGCAAGGAGGTCCATGCCTCACTCAACACCAACGATATGCGCCGCCTGTGCAGAAGTGGCGACGCTACCGGGTAATATCGCGCCGCATAAATACATGCGCATACAGGGGCAACGCCCCAGTCTAAGCGCCGATGGCGGATACGACACCCAATACCGATGCCTCGAGTGCGATACCGTTTGGGTGTGTCATACAGACAAATGGGGATTCACCTGCGGATTCAAGCTAGTGCCGACTGCCGAATAGCGCGGGGCACGATCACCAGCCAGACCTGCGACGCAATTTTTGGGACGCGGCCCGATTCAGATCTTTCGCCTCCTGCTCGGCATACTCCCGTTCTCCAGGCTCATACGATCCCTCGTGCATGCAACTGCTGCGGTTCCGTTCGCACTCGCTATCACGACCCGACGAGTCATCAAGCCCGATCACAGAGCACCCTGAAACGAGTGTGGCGAAAAACAGCGCCGCGCCGCATCGGCTAAACTTTTGAATGTACATTTCCCTGGCCCTACATTAATGCTATAGCCCTTCTTATAGCAGATTCTTGCAAGCCTTTTTCGGACTTGTAATGCGCATGATCACGCTGTACGGCCTAATGCTGTTGATTCCAGCACTGGCACTATGGCGCCAGCTGACTTGCTCCACGGCGTACTGGCTTGGAGCCTGCTTGCCCTGATCGCCGGCCATGTCAATATGGTGCTGATCCATCGCCATCACCTCAAAGACGACACCCTTACCCGTATGCTCGGGCCTGCACCGCCCTCGCAACCTGAAGGTTTAGCAAGGTCAGAATCACCTTACAAAGTGCAAAACTTCCCTAAGCTTCTAACACCGGAATTTTGCTAGGATAGGCACAACGACAGCGGGTGCCTTGATGACAGAACTCGAAAAAATCGACGCTGAAGAAACGCCAGGCAACAAGCGGCCTGGCAAACCCTTGCCCCAAGGCTACCGGCCAGGAATCATCACGGCGATCACCGTGCTGCTCGGCTTTTCACTTAGTTTTCTTAGGTATTGGGGGTTCGAAGCTCCGGGGGAATGGACACTTCAATCCATTCTTCCTGCTACAACGCTGGTGCTGGCGATAGTGCTGCAAATCACTGCTTTATATCGATCCCTGTCGGTTAAAGACGATGACGAATATGAATACAAGAAAACCGTCAGGTGGTTTATTGCTTCAGCAATCATGATGTTGATCGGCCTGGCATCAGCGGTATGGGAAGTGTCTTGATGTGGTGGCGGGCACGCAACCGCGCGCCCGCCAAGGTGTCATAACTTACTTATCAAGCGCATCGCGTAGGTCGTCTTTGGTCTCGCCTACCTTGCGCTGCACCTTTCCGACGACTTTATCGGCTTTGCCTTCGTTTTCGGTCTCACGGTCGCCAGTCACCTTTCCAACGGCTTCCTTGACTGTGCCCTTCACTTCTTTGGCTGCGCCTTTAATACGATCGTTATCCATGTTCGCTCCTTGTTGAATGACTCATGAATCCGCTTGGCCGTTGCAAGTCGTATGACGAAACGTCAACCTACTCAACGACTGCGGATGTCACCACAATACGCAAGGTAAAAAGAAGCAGAAAGACTAGTCTGCACTAACTGATCTAGTGTTTTTTAACTTTTGCCTGATGTTTTTTGCGATCAACAGGCTTTTCGTAGCCGATAATGCCACGATCCCGCGCCCACACTATGGCGGCGCTACGCCGATGAACGTCGATTTTGCTATAAATGGTTGCTATGTGATTGCGCACCGTATTGCGCGATAACTGCAAAGCGCCACCTATTTCGTCGTTATCCAATCCCTGGCAAATCAACCCAAGCACTTCGCGTTCGCGGGGCGTCAGGTCGGCCAGTTCACTTCTGCTACCAGCCTGACCTTGCGGCCGCCGAATTTGGGCCAGTTTTTCGATAACGGTGCGGCTGAACCATGACGTGTCTTGCATCACGGTTTCGATCGCCGCGATAAGCTCGACCTCTGACTGTTTACGTTGCGTAATGTCCTGCATAACGCCGAGCACGCAGCGTTTGCCGTTTATGGTGACGGTTTCGGCCGAAGCAATACAATCGATTAACGCCCCCTCTTTGGTGAGCAACTGGATTTCGTAATTGCGCACACTATTCGTTTTTTCCAGTAAAGCCTGCAGCTGTCGGTATTCCTGGGGATTTGCCCAAACGGCAAGGTAGGCCGTATCGCTGGCCATGACTTCTTCAACCGTATAACCCGTAGCCGTCAGGAAAGCGTCATTGACCTCAAGCAAACTGAAATTTTCCAGGGTGCTGACCGTCATAGGTACCGGTGCCAGCCGGAAGGCCTTGGAAAAGCGCTCCTCCATTTGTCGCAACTCGTCTTCCACCTTCTTTCTTGGGTCGAGGTCGTTGAAGGTAAACAGCATGCATGCCTCGTCTTCGACCTCGATAGTCTGGCCAGCGACGATGACCGCTTTTTTACTTCCATCCGGAAGCCTAAGCATGGCCTCTGTTTGCGGGATGGTCTTGCCTTCGTTAAGGCGTTCAATGGCAGCGTCTTTATCCTGTACCCCCTCGAGCACATCGATTTCGTATACGGAACTGCCTATGACTTTATCTCGGGTGTAGCCCGTCATATCCTGGAAACCCTGATTCACTTTCACATAACGCAAATCGGACAAGCGGCATATTACGGCAGGCGCGGGATTCGCATTAAAGGCTTTCTCGAAGCGCTCCTCAGCGTTATACCGCTCTGTGACGTCTTGCATTACCAATACCGCAGACTCGGCCGTGCCTGCATCGTCGCGCAAAACCAGGCCGCTAACCTGAAGCACTCGCCGAAACTCGTCGTCGTCCACCGAGGCAAGCTCGACCACCATATCGGTGAATTCGTCACCATTAAGGGTGCGTTCCATCGGGTATTGCGTCGCTAAAAGACGGTGGTTATTTCTATACTTGAGCTGGTACTTTTTCCGGTAACCCACTAATGTGCCGCCAAGGTCCTCTAGTTCGTTCACCCCATGCATGGCCAGCGCCGTACCGTTTGCCCATGCAATAGTTCGATCGAGATCAATAAGTATGACTCCTTCCGATAAGCCGGAAATAATCTGCTGAAGATGTCGGCGATGAGAGGTAGGTACGCGGGCGGTATTGTTCATTCATTGTCCAGGACAAGTGCGTCGTTGATGGCGTTGCCAATATCAAACAAGAACAGCTTATACAAGCGAAACTGGCCTAGCCAAGCATAACCTTGTCCTGGAAACTTTGAACCCTGTCAAAAATACTATATCGGCTGGTGAAACGGCATCTAGGCGGCGTGCCGGCGGCTTCCTAAGATGAGCACGTTCCGAATTGCGGAAGGCGCTTCACTATGCTGGACGGGCTATCAGATGAGCTACGAGAAATTTATCCAGGAACTTGCCAAGGGTATGGGAGGCCAAATTATTGGATACACCAATACGGACAACGATAACGCATGCCTGATTTACCTGAAAAGCCTCAAGCATCGGATTCTCGTTCCGGCTGAAACCATCGAGACTAAACGGGCAGAGGTTATCCTGGCGCTGCGGAGCAAGATCAATGAAGGGCTCAATGGCACAGCATTGCTTGTCTTAAAAGATGATGGGGATAAGCTGGTTTTCGAGGGAGAGGAAAAAACCGGTGAACAACGCTAAAATGACGCTCCAGCAATTGATGTGAGTAGAAAATGGCAAACAAGAACCGTGTCGAGGGTGCTGAAGCTATCGTCGGGTTCATGCACGATGCGAGGCTTCCCTACGGAACAGCGCAAGATACCCGGGCAGAACTGACTATTTCCGCCAAAGCGGGCGATAAATGGCGACTGACCAAAGTACCTATGCCCGTTTCTTTCCGGCTCAGCGGCGATGCGCCTGAGGTGCTTATGGAATCGCTCAAGCCACCCTTCTATAAAGAATACCGCCCAGAGCACGGCACCCATTTTTCTTATGACATGATCAAAAGAAAGCTTTTCATTGAAGGGTACTTAAACAAAGGCCGCGGTGACCCTTATGTTTTGTGCCTGTCCCGATAGCGCCAGGTTGTCAATATCCGTAAAACTCTTCAGTCCGGATATCGTCATCATCAACACGCGCTTTACTCAAAGTTAGCCTGACGGCAGCGACCATAGCGGGTGGGCCTGCCAGATAAACCACTGGCTCGGCTAGACCGGCCATCACGTCTTTCAGCATGCTTTCATTCAACAAACTCGTTTCACCCGACCAAGCCTGACTCGAGTTGGCCATTTGCGTCATGGTGGCCAGCATGCGAAAGCGGCGGTTTTTTTGCTCCAGCGATCCAAGCTCTTGCAAAAAGGCAGCGTCCTCAGGACGCCGGTTGGAATAAACCAGCAATAAGTCCTGCGGCAAAGCGTCGTGCGCCGCCTGGCGCAACATGCTCATGAAAGGGGTAATACCGATTCCACCGGCAATCAACACCCCCGCCCGGCTTGTTTTGTTATGCAGCACCAGCGAACCAAAAGGGCCTTCAATATGTACCAAGGCACCTGAACGCAAGGAGCCGAGCCTGCGCTTATAGGCACTGTCGCGCATTCTTGTCGTTATGCACAACTCGTTTTGAAACGGCGCGCTGACGATCGAGAAGGTATGGCGTTCGCCTTGACCAACGGGAAGGTCTGGAGCGAGCAAAATCAAGTCTATCGCCTGGCCAGCTTTAAAGGTAAAGCCGATCGGCTTCGAAAAGCAAAATGCCGAGGTTCCTTTTGCCACCTCGCTGCTGGATATCAGTGTCGCCTCATGAATGGTCATGTGCTTCCCCTTTGCGAACAATACGCGCGAAAGCTGAATGGTTATGTATGGATTCGAAATTTTCCGCTTCTACGGTAAAGCCGTTGATACGCGCATCCTGATCCAACGCCAGCGCCACATCGCGCACCAAGTCTTCGACAAACTTGGGGTTATCGTAAGCCCGTTCCGTGACATATTTTTCGTCTGCCCTTTTAAGCAAGCCGTATACCTCGCAGGAAGCGCCACGCTCGGCAATGGCCACCAGCTCCTCGATTGAAACGAGCTGTTCGAGATCGACTTCAATGTGAATATGCGAACGCTGGTTATGGGCACCGTATGCGGAAATCTCTTTCGAACAAGGGCACAAGCTCGTAGCAGGCACGCTTACCTTCATGCGCAACCCGACCGCTCCGGCGTCGCGCCTGCTTGCTGTCCAGCATACGTCATAGTCGAGCTGGCTTTGCACACCCGACACAGGTGCGGTCTTTGTCATAAAGTAAGGAAAACGCATCTGGATTTCGCCGCTTTGCGCATCAAGCCTGCTTAACATCGCCGGGACTATCGCCCTGAAGCCCTCCAGATCCAAGGCCGCCTTCTGTACTTCCAGTATCTCGACAAATCGCGACATATGCGTGCCTTTGGCGGTAGCCGGCAGTTCCACAGTCATGGTCAATAAAGCAATGGTTGGCGTAATACGCCCACCTGAACTTACGCTCAGCGGATAACGCACATCTTTTATGCCGACCGCGTCAATATACAAGCCCCGTCGGTCATGGCTGGACTGAATATCCGGCAATGAAAGCAGGTTTCCATACATATCCATACCGACTCCTTGGTTGACCCCATGTTGCACGATTAGACGCCGCGCAGATGCCTGCCGTTCCCGAATCAGTTCAGAAACCGGTTCCCGCCTAAGCCTGATTTTTGCGCCAAAACGATACAAAGCCAGGTGCGAACCCTAAAAAACCGGCACAAATTTCTACGTGATAACCCTGCATCAATGGCTGGTCAACAGCGTATTCGCGTGGCGGCCGTATCGTCTTGCAAGCTGTTGAAAGCCGCGTGAATACTGGCTTTCAATTTTCTTTCATGGCAATTTTAGATTCACCAAAAGGCAGTTTTACCGCAGCTGAAGGTTATTGACTGGCATATTTGAATAGCCTATAAATGCGACGGCAGTTGAACGTTTGTACCTTGTTGCAACCAACGACACAAAGTAAATATAAAAGGCCAGGAGACACTCATGAAAAGCAGCTCGACAGAAGTCAGCACAGTCACTCAAGGAAAATCATCGCGCCGGCAGTTTTTGGGCGGCGCGGCAGCTGGAACGGCCGCTGTGGTATCGATGGGCTTTCCATCTATCGTAAGCGCGCAGACCCCTATCAATTTCCGTTTTCAAAGCACATGGCCAACGGTCGATATCTTCCACGAATTCGCCCTTGATTTCGCCAAGAAAATCAATGATATGACAGGCGGCGAACTAAAAATCGAAGTATTGCCAGCCGGCGCGGTCGTACCTGCCTTTGCGCTACTTGACGCTGTATCCAAAGGCACCCTGGACGGCGGCCACGGCGTGCTGGGCTACAACTACGGCAAACAGAACGCACTGGCACTATTTTCATCAGGCCCAGCCTTCGGTATGGACGCCAACATGATTCTGGCCTGGCACAAATACGGTGGCGGCAAGGAACTCCTGGCCAAACTGTATACGTCGATTGGCGGCAACGTTGAGTCTTTCCTTAGCGGTCCCATGCCAACCCAGCCTTTCGGCTGGTTCAAGAAACCCGTGACCAAAACCGAAGACCTGAAAGGCCTGAAGTTCCGCACCAACGGTTTGGCCATTGACCTGTTCACCGCCATGGGCGCTGCAGTTAACGCATTGCCAGGTGGCGAAATCGTACCGGCTCTGGATCGCGGCCTTCTGGATGGCGCTGAGTTCAACAACGCCACATCCGACCGCCTGCTAGGCTTTCCCGACGTGTCCAAGGTTTGCATGCTGCAAAGCTTCCACCAGTCGTCCGAAACCTTCGAAATCATCTTCAACAAAGAAAAATACGCAGCGCTCCCAGACAAGATGAAAGCCATTATCGCCAATGGCGTGGAAGCGGCATCGGCCGATATGTCGTGGAAAGCAGTTGACCGCTACTCGCAAGACTACATCAAGCTGCAGAAAGACGACGGCGTCAAATTCTACAAAACACCCGACGCCATCCTGCAGCAGCAGCTTACGGTGTGGGACCAGATCGTGGAAGAGAAAAGCAAAACCAACCCCATGTTCAAGGAAATTGAATCATCGCAAAGGGCTTTCGCCGCGCGCGCCATGGCATGGGATATGGACACCAACAACAACCGCCGCATGGCCTACAACCATTACTTCGGTCGTAAAGCCGCACCCAAAAAGAGCTAAGCCGTAGCGCTATGCAACTTATGAATACCACCCGGCAACGCAAGGGTGGTATTTTTTACTCGGCTGCTTCCCAGCAAGGTGATTTCTACCATGCAAAAAATTTTGCTAATTATTGACCGGGTAAACACCTGGATAGGACAGCTTTTTGGCTGGTTTGTCCTGGTGCTTACCTTGTTTGTGACATACGAAGTCTTTTCGCGCTACGCATTAGGCTCGCCCCACTCCTGGTCGTTCGACGCCATGAACATGATGTACGGCGCCCTATTCATGATGGCTGGCGCCTATACCCTGTCCAAGAATGGCCACGTGCGCGGAGACGTGCTGTATGGCTTTTTCCCCCCTCGCTTGCAGGCTGGACTGGATCTGAGCCTTTATATTTTGTTCTTCTTTCCGGGTGTGCTGGCATTGTGTTGGGCTGGCTACAACTATGCCGCGGAATCGTGGGCGATTGCAGAACACTCAACCATCACCGCCGACGGACCGCCGATATATCCCTTCAAAGCCATCATCCCGCTTGCAGGCATTACCTTGCTGTTCCAGGGATTCGTTGAAGTCGTCTATTGCATACAGTGCCTGAAGAAAGGCTCCTGGCCAAAACGCGACAAAGATGTGGAAGAAGTCGACGTCGACAAGCTCAAAGATATGGTGCACGTCACCGAAGACATCAATGAACTTGACCCCATCGTCATCCAGCAACAAAAGGGAAGCCATTCATGAGAAAAGAAGTCTGGTTTGGCCTTTCCATATTGGCCGCAATTGTTATTGCCATAGCCGTCCTGATGCCGTCCCCGGCGGACCTTACTAACGGGCATCTTGGTTTACTCATGCTGGCACTGATCGTTGTCACGATCATGCTGGGTTTTCCAACCGCCTTCACCCTGATGGGCATGGGGGTAATGTTTACCTACCTGGCCTATCGAAACATGGGCCCGCAACAGGCCATCGCACAAACGCTGGACCTGATGGTGCTGCGCACCTATGCGGTCATGACCAACGATGTGCTGATTGCTGTGCCCTTGTTTATTTTCATGGGCTATTTGGTCGAACGTGCCAACCTGATCGAAAAGCTGTTTAGAAGCATGCATCTGGCCATGGCTCGCGTGCCAGGGTCATTGGCTGTAGCAACCGTGGTTACCTGCGCCGTATTTGCTACGGCTACCGGTATCGTGGGCGCCGTGGTTACCTTGATGGGGCTATTGGCGCTGCCCGCCATGCTCAAGGCTGGATACAGTGTAAAGCTCTCCGCCGGCGCCATTACGGCTGGCGGCTGCCTTGGCATCATGATCCCGCCTTCAGTGCTGTTGATTGTTTACGGCGCCGTCGCCGGTGTGTCAGTAGTCAAGCTGTACGCAGGCGCGTTCTTTCCCGGCATCATGCTGGCGCTGCTATACGTCATCTACATCATGATCGTGGCCAAGCTCAATCCTAAGGCTGCGCCCCCGCTGTCCGAGGAAGAGCGCCGGGTAACGTTGCCGGAGTTCGCTGAAATTACCAAGCGCACTATCAGCAACCGTGTCCTGCCCGGCCTGATCGGTGCAATGAAAGGCAAGCGCAATGCCGCCGTGCCTATGCGCACGCTATTCAACCACCTGGTCATTGCCCTGCTTCCCGCCCTGGTTTTCGTCGCTATCATGGGCTTGAGCTACAAAATCGTCACCGCACCCCTGCCGCAACAAGCCAGCGGCTTGGTTGAAATGGGTTTCGCTTCAGACACTGATGGCTCCAGCCACTTTGACAGCGGCGGCTTGCAAGAGCCCGAGATCGAAGGAGGATTGGCAGAACCCGAGGCAAGTGCCGCCGCTACACCAGAATCTGCGGCTACGAAAGCTGAACCCGAAGAGCAAGTGGCAAATGAAAGCCGACCTGCCCCCGCAGCATTCTGGATCCTGCTGGCCATTGGCACCATCATATTCGTCGCCTTCTACGCAATGTTCACTTTTGCGCGGCTTGAAATATTCAAGATGTTGCTGAGCTCGTTCTTCCCCCTGGCCATCATGATACTGGCAGTGCTTGGCAGTATCGTATTCGGGTTGGCCACACCGTCGGAAGCAGCGGCAATGGGATCATTCGGGGGCATCCTGCTGGCCCTGGCCTATCGGCGGCTGAACCTGCCGATGCTGAAAGAGTCGGTGTATCTGGCGGCCAAGACCAGCGCCATGGTGTGCTGGCTGTTTGTCGGCTCCAGCATTTTCTCGGCGGCGTTCGCCTTACTGGGCGGACAGGAGATCATCAATACATGGGTCTTAGGCATGGATCTGACCCCCGTGCAATTCATGATCCTGGCCCAGATCGTCATCTTCTTGCTGGGATGGCCGTTGGAGTGGACAGAAATCATCGTGATTTTCATGCCCATCTTTTTGCCGCTATTGGCGCACTACCAGATTGACCCTCTATTTTTCGGGCTGCTGGTAGCGCTAAACCTGCAGACGGCGTTCTTGTCGCCACCCGTTGCCATGTCGGCGTTTTACTTAAAGGGGGTAGCGCCGTCGCATGTCACACTGAACCAAATCTTTGCGGGGATGCTACCGTTCATGGGCATACAGATTATTGCCATTGTGCTTCTGTACCTGTTCCCCGCCATTGGTTTGTGGCTGCCACAAGTCCTGTATTAACAAGCTAGTAGCGAACTAGTGTTACCCAAGGCCGATCTCTTGTGAGATCGGCCTTTTTCTTAGCCTTGCTGGCCCTTACGCCACATGACGAATACAGGGCCTGGATGGATATGCCGATTGCTATCCTGACCAGCTTATCTATTTCATAGGTTCTAAGAACAGCGATTGGTTAGTCTTGTCATATGTGGAAAGTCCATGGTGATAGAAAGCAAAACACTAAAACTCTTCCCATTCCCCTTCTTTTACCGCATTGACCGGCGCCTTGGACATCAGGCGCTTATGAGCCACTGCTGCATGCCGAGTAACTGGCGCCGCAACAGAAACACTGGGCTGGCGTTCGTTATGGTTGACCTTGAAATGGCTTACGGTATCGAGCAGCAAACTAGCCTGCTCGCTTAAGCTGCCTGACGCAGTGGCCGACTCCTCTACCAGCGCTGCATTCTGCTGAGTTACATCGCTAAGCTGCAACACTGCATCGTTAATCTGGCCCAGGCCCGAGGTTTGTTCCTTCGTTGCCGCACTGATTTCGCTCATCAAGTCAGTCACCTGCTTAATTTCAGCCACAATGCCCTGCATCGCCTCGCCCGCCGAATCCACCAGCTTGCTACCCGTTTCTACGTTGAGAACGCTCTCGTCAATCAGTGTCTTGACATCCTTGGCAGCTGCCGCACTTTTCTGAGCCAGGCTGCGCACCTCGGACGCCACCACGGCAAAGCCGCGGCCCTGCTCACCTGCGCGGGCAGCTTCAACTGCCGCGTTCAACGCCAGAATATTGGTCTGGAAGGCAATACTATCGATCACGCCGATGATATCGACGATACGCTTGGACGAATCATTAATATCGGCCATGGTCACGACCACGTCATTAACCACTTCACCGCCCTTGGACGCCGACACACTGGCCGCAGCCGCGCGCTGCGCTGCTTGCTGAGCCACGTCAGCATTGCTTTTCACCGTGCTCGACAACTCTTCCATGGCCGCGGCAGTTTCGGTCAGGTTCGCAGCCTGCTCTTCCGTACGCTGAGACAAGTCGGCATTCCCCGCTGCAATCTGGTTTGCACCCGTCGCAATGCTATCGCTGCTGGACAGTATCGAAGCAACCAACTTACGCAAAGACTGCTGCATGGTGCTCATGGCAAGCATCACGCTACCCTGCACCGCGTGAGAAGTATCGATACGTCTGGTCAAGTCACCTTCGGCAATGGCGTTGGCAATTGCAGCAACCTGGGCTGGCTCGCCACCCAATTGACGGGTCAAGCTGCGGGTAAGCATCCACCCCAACAGCAATGCCATCAGCACACCAATAGCCGTCAGGACATTCATAACAATCACTGTGTTGGTATAAACATCGGCAATTTCCGCTGCAAAACGCTCAGCATTCGCGCGCTTGGTTGCAAGCAACTCGCCCACGACAGCTTCAGCGGCATTACCCAGCGGCCGTGCATCTTGCATTAATACGATGGTGGACTTGTCAGCCTGGCCCGGCGCCTCGAGCTTGAGCTCGGCCAATACTCTAGAAAGTCCAGCTTCGTATTCCTGCACCGAAGCATGTGCCCGAGCCACCATCTCTTTTCCGGCTGCGGTAACAAATAAGGCGTCCAACCTATTTAGATCAACCTTGACTGCGGCCATGCGCTCGGTGATCTTATTGAGCTCGACTTCCCGGTCGCCAATTGTTTGCACGAGCAAAGCCGAACGCATGGATCGGCCCGCAGCCACCAGCATCGAATTAGCCCTCGAAGCGTGATCAAGCCCCGCAAGCTCTATGTCGTGCATACCAGCAGCCATGGTATTGACTTGGCCTGTTGCTCTAATGCCCACCATACCGATAATGGCGGCGATAAGGGCAACAATTAAAAAAGAACCAATCAACTTGGTTCTAACGGTAAGGCTGGCAAGCCAATTCATGCAGTTTCTCCAATTTTTACTAGAACGATTGCCCTTGATAAGGGTTTTCCCTAGTGTGAATTGTAGAGACTTGAACTTATGAAGTATGCAGAGAACTAGCCGGATTGATGCTGGTAGTTTGATGCTATCGGGTACACCTCACATAACAAATAATCAATTCCTTGCGTTACACCTAAAGTTCCTGAGCTCCCCGCCGTTAATGCCTATGAACAGGAAGAAACCGGCTTTGCTTTACAGCGGTACCAAGCAGCCCATCGCGTAAAACCGGCTCTTTTCTTCTTGGCGACCAGGCGAAATAAATTCGTCAAACTTATTCCTCTCAGGAGTTATCCATGTCAGTCATTAACACCAACTCGCTTTCCCTGATTGCCCAAGGCAATCTG
>NZ_JBEBUX010000078.1:0-18458 GCF_040393045.1 Pollutimonas bauzanensis
CGCCGTCACAAGAATGCAAATAGAACAGCCACAAAAAAGAGGCCTCGCTATACCGTCACAAGAATGCAGATAGAACAGCCACAAAAAGGAAGAGTTCATCGCACCGACAACATCAGCTATTCGTCCGGTAAATCACCCAAAATTCGACGTAAGCATTCGGCCGAGAAACCCCTGGAAGCCAGGAACCGAAACTGCTTGGCGTAGCTTTTGGCATCCTCCGGCGCCTGGCCGAATTTCTTTTCCCAAACGACGCGGGCGCGTTCAACTTCAGTGCTGCGCAGTTTTTCGTTTATGTCGGCAATGGCCTCGTCGGCCAGGCCATGCTGCCTAAGCTCTTGGACAATACGGCTGGATCCGTGACGCGATGCGCGTCGGTTTACCAAGCTTTGAGCGAAACGCTGATTCGACAGCCAGTTTTCGCGTTCAAGATCGTCAAGTAATTTTTCAAGCTCGTCAGCATCGCTTGCATGGGCTGCGAGCTTGCGCTGCAATTCCAGGCGCGAATGCTCGCGCCTGGAAAGAATGGCAATGGCCCGGGCTTTCAGGCTTGGCCCTGCTTTCTTCGGGCGAACGTCTTCGGTATCCGTGGTGGATAGCGTTTCGAAATCGTCGCCTTCGGAATGCATGCTTAACCTTGAAGCCAGCGCTTATTCGTCGCCGAGGGCTTCTGGAGCTTCCGCTGCAGCCGGCTTGCTAACCGTAGACGCTGCCTGTGCGATGACGCCAAGCTGTTCACGAACGCGGTTTTCGATCTCGAACGCCATTTCTGGATGCTCTTTGAGGTATTCGCGAACGTTGTCCTTACCCTGTCCGATACGCGTACCGCTGTAGCTGAACCACGCACCGGCCTTGTCGACGATGCCAGCTTGCACGCCCAGATCAATGATTTCGCCCTCACGCGAAATGCCGGCGCCGTACATGATGTCGAATTCGGCCTGCTTGAATGGCGGCGCCACTTTGTTTTTAACTACCTTGACGCGGGTTTCGTTACCCACCACTTCATCACCCTTTTTAATGGCGCCGATGCGACGAATGTCGAGCCGAACCGAAGCATAGAACTTGAGCGCATTACCGCCTGTGGTGGTTTCGGGATTACCGAACATGACGCCAATTTTCATGCGAATTTGGTTAATGAAGATAACCATGCAATTGGCGCGCTTGATGTTGGCGGTCAGTTTGCGCAGAGCCTGGCTCATGAGGCGAGCCTGCAGGCCGGGCAAGGAATCACCCATGTCGCCTTCGATTTCGGCCTTTGGCACTAGCGCTGCGACCGAGTCGATGACAATAAGGTCGACCGAACCCGAGCGCACGAGCGCATCGGTGATTTCCAGGGCTTGTTCGCCGGTATCGGGCTGCGAAATAAGCAAGTCGTTCAGATTGACGCCTAGCTTGGAGGCATATTGAACGTCGAGCGCGTGTTCGGCATCGATAAACGCGCAGGTACCACCGATTTTTTGCATTTCGGCGATGACTTGCAGGGTAAGCGTGGTTTTACCAGACGATTCAGGGCCGTAGACTTCGATGACACGGCCACGTGGCAAACCGCCGACGCCTAAGGCGATATCCAGCCCCAACGACCCTGTGGAACAAACAAGGATATCGTGTTCGACCTTGTCGTCGCCATAGCGCATGACCGAGCCTTTACCGAATTGCTTGTCGATTTGGGATAAGGCGGCAGCCAGTGCTTTGGCGCGCTCGGAAGCGGCTTTGCTGTTTTTGTCGTCCATGTAGGGTCCTTGACTAAAGCGATAACGAATTAAAGCGCGGTGGCACAGCGCTTGGAATGAGGTGAATTATTGCATCAAATTGTACTGTATAAATAAACAGATATCCAGCAAACCACATCGTAATCCCTGACTATTCAGCTCCAACTGCACATGTCAGAATAGAAATCTCCTTGTACGCCAAGACCAATATCGACTGACATGCGCATTCTAATTGCCGAGGACGACAGTATTCTTGCCGATGGACTTTCCCGTTCACTGCGGTACGACGGCTATGCCGTCGACGTGGTGGCAGACGGTTCCAGCGCTGACTCCGCGCTGCAATTGCAAAGTTTCGACCTGTTGATCCTGGATCTGGACTTGCCCCTGATGCACGGCCTGGGTGTATTACGCTTGCTGCGTCAACGCAATACGCCGTTGCCCGTCCTTATTTTAACGGCAGCCGACACCGTCGAACAACGTGTAAAAGGACTGGATCTGGGGGCAGACGATTATATGGCCAAGCCCTTTGCGCTCAGCGAACTAGAAGCGCGCGTACGGGCGCTTACGCGACGCAGCTCTGGCAATAGCACTACCCTGCTCAAGTACAAGCGCTTAAGCTTTGACCTTAACGGGCGCATAGCCCGGATCGACGATCAACCGCTAGAGCTTTCAGCACGTGAAACCAGTCTGTTGGAAATCTTCCTTTCCCGCTGCGGCCGCATGATCAGCAAGCATCAGTTCGTCGACTTGCTGTGCGAATGGGGTGAAGAAGTCACACCCAACGCCATCGAAGTCTATATTCACCGTCTGCGCAAGAAGCTGGAACCTAGTGGCGCCAAAATCGTAACGGTGCGTGGCCTGGGATACTGCCTGGAAGCCGAAAACCGCAACGACTCCGTCCCTGCCTGACCCAGGCGTCGCGGCATCCTGAATGTTGAATCCGCCATCTTCCCCGCAGGAAGGCAATGCAGGCCTCCGAGCCCGAGTTCCTTTCCTTCAACGGCTGCGACGAAAAAAACGCAATCAGGCATTATTGAACAAGATAATGATCTGGATGTTCGGCCCACTGTTTTTGCTGTGGACCATAGGATTGCTCATCACTTATTTCATTGCACAGAATATCGCCAATGCGCCCTATGACCGCACTTTGGCCGACCACCTGCGCATGCTCAAGCACGAAATCCAACAACAAAAAATCGTCGAGGGCGTAGAGCTTTCCGCCTCGGCCATTACCATATTGCAGGGTGACCCGACGCACCTTATCCACTGGGAAATCCAGGATGCCAATGCAAATTCGATCGGCGGAAATGCCAGCATTCCCTTGCCCGATAACTGGACTTACGAGAACGACATCATTCGTTTTCGCAATGAAACCCTAAACGGTCAAAGTGTGCGCGTGGCGTATATATGGGGCGGGCAGGATCTGAACAACCTGGGCTTTCTGACAGTCGTTGCCCAGTCCAATGAAATGCGCGCCACGCTACAGCAGGAAATCCTGACCGGCATGCTCACCCCCCAATTGATCGTCCTTCCATTGGCCGCTTTATTAGCCGGCCTGGGCCTTACACAGGGCCTCGAACCCCTTAACCTGCTGCAAGAACGCATACGAGCGCGGCGAACCAACGATATGTCGCCGATCAGCGACGACCTGGCGCCGGCTGAAATTGTTCCTTTGGTGGCAGCCATGAACAGCCTGCTGACGCGGCTGGCATCTGCCAATGAAACACAGAGACGGTTTGTTGCCAACGCTGCGCATCAGTTGAAAACGCCCCTCGCCGGTATGCGCACTCAGGCAGAGCTTGCCCTGCGGGAGCGCAGCCCAGAGAAAATGAATGCCAGTCTCGAACAGTTGGTTCGCGGATCCGAACGCGCTACCCGCCTGGTCAATCAATTACTGGCACTGGCCAGAGCAGAAAGCGCCGACGAATCCATTCGACCGCTGTCCAACGTGGTTGAGCTCAATGACATGGCAGAGCAAGCGACTCTGGCGTGGGTCGATTCCGCCCTGTCGAAAAACATAGACCTGGGTTTTGAGCGCGCGCTGACGCCTATGCATGTTGCAGGCAATAGCCTGATGCTGACCGAGTTGCTTAGCAACCTTATCGACAATGCCTTGCTTTACACGCCAGGACAAGGATGGGTAACGGTACGAGTCGGCGGCGATGCCTTATCTGCCTATCTGGAGGTTGAAGACGCCGGCCCTGGCATTGCACCGGCAGACCAAGACCGCGTTTTTGATCGTTTTTTTCGCACGCTGGGCACGTCTGTAGACGGTAGCGGGCTGGGCCTGTCTATCGTAAAAGAAATTGCGGAACAACACCACGCAGGCGTCAATTTCATGCCGACAAGTAGCCGCAAAGGCATTGCTGGGGGCACCTGCCTGCGCGTTACGTTTGCCCGCCTAAAAGAAGCCGGCACAGCAAGCTGGCCCACCTGACTTTCACGCATGCATCACCCTGCCTCCATCAAACTTTCATTAAAAAAACCACTTTATTCAACTGTCCGTAAGTTTGATGTCAGCCTCATACCATAATTTATGCTCTACCTGATTTGCGCAGCGTAAACAGGATAAAAACCCGGACCTGTTGCAGGCCAATCCTAGGAAGGAGACATTCATGAGCACAACCACAAGCGCCGGTCAGCCGGGCGCCCCGCTGGCGGGCATCCAGGCAGGCGCGCCGGATGCCACCAACCGCCCCATGACACCAGAGGAACGAAAAGTTATTTTCGCCTCGTCGCTGGGTACGGTATTCGAGTGGTACGACTTTTATCTGTATGGTTCGCTGGCCACTATTATTGCCGCCCACTTCTTTTCGGGCGTCAATCCTACAGCCGGCTTTATCTTTGCTTTGCTGGCGTTCGCCGCAGGTTTTGCCGTAAGGCCATTCGGCGCGTTGGTGTTCGGCCGTCTGGGCGACCTGGTCGGGCGCAAATATACATTTCTCATCACCATTCTTATCATGGGGATGTCGACCTTTCTGGTGGGTGTCCTGCCATCCTATGCCTCGATAGGCATGGCGGCTCCAATCATTCTGATCGGGTTGCGCATGCTGCAAGGCCTGGCGTTGGGCGGGGAGTACGGCGGCGCCGCTACCTATGTGGCCGAACATGCTCCGCAGAATCGCCGCGGGTTCTATACAAGCTGGATCCAGACCACCGCCACCATGGGGCTGTTCCTGTCTTTGCTGATTATCCTGGGCATACGCACCGCCATGGGCGAAGAAGCCTTCCTGGACTGGGGCTGGCGCATTCCATTCCTGATCTCCGTCGTGCTGCTGGGCATTTCGGTATGGATACGGATGCAACTTAACGAATCACCCGCATTCAAGAAAATGAAAGCGGAAGGCACGGGCTCAAAAGCACCAATCACCGAATCGTTCGGGAAATGGAGCAACCTTAAACTGGTGCTGCTCGCCTTGTTCGGCTTGGCTGCCGGACAAGCCGTGGTCTGGTATACAGGCCAGTTCTATGCCTTATTCTTCCTTACCAAAACCCTGGCCATCGAGGCCAATTCAGCCAACATTATGATTGCGCTGGCGCTGCTTATCGGCACGCCGTTCTTCGTTGTGTTTGGCGCCCTGTCTGACCGTATTGGCCGCAAGCCCATCATCATGGCCGGCTGCCTGATTGCCGCGCTAAGCTACTTCCCTGTTTTCAAAGCCATTACCCACTTTGCCAACCCCGCGCTGGAAACCGCACAGGCCTCGGCACCGGTAACCATTATTGCAGATCCAGCCGCCTGCTCCTTCCAGTTCAATCCCGTAGGCGTGTCGTCGTTCACCAGTTCCTGCGACGTCTTGAAGGCCTTCATGGCCAGCAACGCGGTGAACTACAACAACGAAAAGGCACCTGCAGGGGCCATAGCCAAAGCCAAGATAGGCAACGACGAATTCATCTCGTTCGAAGGCCAGAAGCTAAGCAAAGCCGACTTCACTGCAAAATCGGCTGAGCTGAAGAAATCCCTGACGGAAGCCATACGCAGCCACGGCTACCCGGCCAAAGCCGATCCATCGCAAATCAACTATGTCATGGTGGTAGCCTTGCTGACCTTCCTGGTGATACTCGTCACGATGGTCTATGGCCCTATTGCAGCCATGCTGGTGGAAATGTTCCCGACCCGCATCCGCTATACCTCAATGAGCATGCCGTATCACATTGGTAATGGCTGGTTTGGCGGTTTCCTTCCACCGGTCGCCTTTGCTGTGGTCGCCGCAACCGGGAATATTTACGACGGCTTGTGGTATCCCATCATCATCGCATCCATGACTCTGGTTATTGGCGTATTGTTCGTAAAGGAAACTAAAGGCAACGACATCAATGCCTGACAAGCAAACCCGAAACACGCTGGTTCAGCGCAACGTCAGGCTGGCCAGCTAAAATCGATGTATAGAAAGCATTAGCGTTTTCCTTTGTCAAACGTCTGATCCCCCGGTTTGGCAAAGCAAGCGGGTTCTTTCTATCACCACTGTTGCGCGCCCCACGAGCCGTTTTATGCGCAACAGTGTGTGTTCCCCCTAATGGCCCGGTGCTTAGGCACTTCGGGCCATTTTTTTTCGCGCGGGAAATGGGCTTACAATCGTCGCTCCCTACTCTTTACCGGCTCACGCTTGCCATGCACAGCGTATTAAACATGCCGACAACTCAAGAAGACATCAAATATGTGGTTCAAGAATCTCAGGATATTTCGTCTGGCCCCTTCCTGGTCATGCACTGCGGACTCTCTGGAAGCCGCTATTGAAAAGCAAGCCTTCCAGCCTAGCGGCAGCCAGGAAATGCAAAGCCTCGGATGGGTGCCCCCGCGTGAAAACAGCGGCCTGGTGCACGCGCTGGACGGCCAGTTTCTGCTTAGCTTGCGGGCAGACAAAAAGTTGCTGCCCACCACCGTCATCAATCAGGTGGCAAAAGCCAAGGCGCAAGACATCGAAGAGCAGCAAGGCTTCAAGCCCGGCCGCAAGCAGATGAAGGAAATCAAGGAACAGGTTACCGACGAACTGATGCCCAAGGCATTCAGCATTTATCGTGATACCCGCGTCTGGATAGATACCCGCAACCACTGGCTGGTTATCGATGCCGCCGCAGCCGCCAAAAGCGATGAAGTGTTGGGCATGCTTGCCAAGGCCATTGATTCGTTCCCAATTTCGCCACTGTACGTAGCTGAATCGCCCGCTGCGGCCATGACCAATTGGCTCATCAGCGATGAACCGCCATCAGGATTCAGCATCGACCAGGACACCGAGCTGCGCTCGACCAGCGAAAGCGGTGCTGCAGTGCGCTATGTGCGCCAAAGTATAGAAATCGACGATGTACGCAAGCATGTACAAGCCGGCAAGCAATGCACACGCCTGGCGATGACCTGGGCCGATCGCGTTTCGTTCACGTTGACGGACGGCCTGGACGTCAAGCGGGTGAATCCGCTGGACGTTCTGAAGGAAGGTCAGGACAGCACCTCCCACAATGACGATGAACAGTTCGATTCAGACTTCACCCTGATGACAGGTGAACTCGCGCGCCTGATCACCGATCTGGTAGAAGCCCTGGGCGGCGAAAAAACCTAAGTCGGACGAAGCCGGCCCGCGCGAACGGGGCCGGCTCTGTCACAACGCGCAGCCCCCTTAATCCATGCCGTGGAAGACGCTGTCGTCGGGGCCGATGTGCGAAGGTGGACTCCAGGTAACATCGCGCAGCGAATGCTGCACCAGGCTTTCGACGCCTAGCAACACCGCAAAAATGGCCATGCGCACCGGAATGCCGTTATCGGTCTGCCGGAATATAGCCAGGCGGGAATCGTGATTCAAGTCAACGCTAAGGTCGTTGGCCCCTTCGCGGCTGTCGCGCGGCAATGGGTGCATGACGATAACGTCAGGCCCGCAGCACTTGTCGATAATGGCTTTGTTTACCTGGAAGTCGGGCGTATAGCCTTCCAGATCTTCTGCAGAGAAACGTTCTTTCTGCACCCGCGTCGCGTAAATGACATCCGCGCCAACCAGGCCTTCTTCCAGAGAATTGGTTTGCTGGATGACATGGCCGTGCTTTCCGGTCTGCTCCAAGATATATTGCGGCATTTCCAGCCCGCGCGGCGATATCAATGTGAACTTCAAGCCGCGGTACAACGCCAGCAGCTTTATCAGGGAGTGCACGGTCCGGCCGTATTTCAGATCGCCGACCAACGCAATATGCGCACCATCCAGCAATTTGCCCAGCCGGGAGAACTCGGTCAGTATAGTGTACAAGTCCAGCAAGGCTTGGCTCGGGTGCTCGCCGGGGCCGTCGCCGCCATTCACCACCGGAATATTGGTCGCTTGGGCAAATTCCGCTACAGAACCTTTTTCAGGATGCCTGATCACCATCGCATCGACATAGCCGCTCATGACCCGGCTGGTATCGTAAATGGACTCGCCCTTTGCCATCGACGAAAAAGTGAATCCGGTGGTATCACACACCGAGCCGCCCAACCGGCAAAATGCCGCGCCAAAACTGACACGAGTTCGCGTGCTGGCTTCGAAAAACAGATTCCCCAATACTGCGCCTTCCAGAACGCGAGACACCTTTTGACGACGAGCGATAGGCTGCATTTGGTCGGCAATGCGGAATAGCTCTTCTACCGATTCGCGCGTGAACTGGTCCACTGATAAAAGCTGATGTTTACCGTCGGCGGCGATTCGATCGCGCAAAGGGCCCGACTGTGCGCTTTGCGCATACTTTTGCAATAAGCCTTCGTTTTCGACAATTTCGGTGACGAAACGGTTAACCACTTCCGGCATCGCCCGAAATTCTTGGGACCCTTCTGGCAACAGCCAAGTATCAAGCGCTCTGCGCTTGACGCCAATACGCACTGCGAAAATATCGCGAGTCAGATTTAAGCGGCGCATGGCGTCGCGAAGAAACACCTGTTGCGAGACTGTCATGATGAGATCCTAAACTTATATACGCAAAGCGTACATTTTATTTTGATTGACCTGTCTTGACGAGCTTTTACTAAAGTGTGCCGACAAAATACAACAAGTTCGCGTCGACAGGGATATCCATGGCTTCAAAAGAATTGAACTGTATTTTCTTTGCCGTCATAGGTGAATTCTTGCGCTTCACCGAATTGCTCGAATGGCGCCATCTCCATGTCATCCTCAGACGACGCGCTTTCAGGGCTTTGGTACACGACGCTCACCAAGCCTAAAAGCAGCCAGCAGCCAAAAACAAAGGCCAGCAGCGCCAGGGAATAGGCCACCATGGTGCAAAACAAAGGAATCCAGTGGGTACGGCGCGTTCGGCCCGCAATCAACTGATTCAACAAACTCGCTTGTGTGGGATAGGACCAAAGCAGGCCCAAGGCGGCCAGTGTCAGCCCGCCTAGAAAGGCAGCCAAAGGCAATCGCAACCATTGCGGCGCCAGATCGGTAGTGATGACGCCCATGCCCACCAACAGTGTGGCAATGACCCCCAAGCCGTTGATCCACGCAAAGAACTTGAACCCCAAAGTCAGCGTCGAAGCCAGAGACTGAAGCGCAGGAAAATGATCGGTTCGATTGTTATTCATTGTTTTCTACCGCCCGCTCAAGTCAACACTTGCCTATGATACTGCGTGACAGACAGGCTAAAACGGCACCACTAAAGGTGCCGTTTTGCCCAATCTGAATCAGCGTCCGCCTAAAAGAACAGATGCTGAATTACTGAGTGCCGGAGCCTGTCGTACCTTGCGTGCCCTGCGTACTGGTGCCATTTGCTGGGGCCGCACCGGCCGCTGGAGCAGCACCATTCTGGGCACCTGCAATAGCGCGTGCAGCAGCCGTGGCGTTTTCTTCAGTGCCCACGGCAAATACCAACTGCGCACTAGTAACAGGCACGGAATAACCTGGCGCTGCCATCATGGTGCGCCCAACGACCAAGGCCAAGCGTTTATTGGGGTTCTTGGTAGTCGCGTCGGAAATCTTCTTTTTGCCATCGTCGTTCAGTTCCAATGCCAGCAAGCCTTCGCCCTGCTTATTGGAGCCTGCCTGGATACCGGTTAGGTCAGCCCTGGTAATGATAGGCTGCGGATTGACGTAAAGCGTGCCAGACTCAAGGCCGACAGGTGTCCACCCGGACTGCAGGGTGGTGTCAGCAAGAAACACCGCAACAGGCGCGCCTTGGCGTTGAGCCTGTAGATTAGTTTCTGGTTTTGGGGCAGTGGCCACACCAGGCTCTTGGCTGACCTTCTTATCGCCCGGTAAAGTCTGGCATGCTGCCAACAATATCAAACTGGCAGGAACCAGGATACGGCCGAGCGTACGAATAGCTTTCATGGAAACTCCCCCAAACATTTTATTTCAACAGGGGAAAAGTTTAACAGGTAGACGAGCGAAGTTAAGTCAAACTCTGTCAATTTGTTGGAAGCAGTACCAAGAAAATTTATTTGACATTTATCGCCCGCACTTCAATATCAACTTTGTCCAGCACCACGCCCTGCTCATCCAGCAATTGAATATGGTGCCGCCCGGGCCATGGCGCCCAACGGGCATGGGCTCCATAACCCAAAATACGTTCGCCAATACGCCACGATACCCGTTCTGGCCTGCCCGCGGCCAGGTTGCCCGCCAACAGTCCGAGTTGCTGTTTATCACGAGGAATATCGGGGTCCAGTGCAAGTATGGTGCCCGGCACTGGCGCAACAATACGCGGAACGCCGTGTCCTTCAAGCACGCTGTCCTGCGCCAGCTGGACGTGGGACAGCATCGTATCGCCGATGAAGAAATCTTCGCGGGACGGCTCGATATCACCCTGAAAGCTGACCATAGTGCTGCCTACATCGGCCGGCGCTGGCGACTGATTGCTGTCGGCCCGTCTGTGCAGGTATGCCATGATGTCATGCCATATCGGCCCCGCCCCCGAAACGCCTGACACATCATGCATACTGGCGCCCGCACTATTTCCCACCCATACGCCGACCGTGTAGCGTTGCGACCATCCCGCACACCAGTTATCCCTCATATCTTTGCTGGTTCCGGTTTTTACTGCTGTCCAGAAAGAGGTCGACAAAGGACTATCCAGACCGAAAGTGCGGGCACGAGCCTGGCGATCCGACAAGATATCCCCCACGATCCAGGCCGCGGCGGGCGACATAATTTGTTTCCACTCTGCCGCTTCTGCGGCTTTCTGGAAGTACTGAGGCGGGGAATACTTCCCCAAATTTGCCAGGCTGCGATAGGCATTGCTTAACGATAGCAGCGTGACATCGGCACTTCCCAACGCCAGGCTATAGCCATAGAAATCCCCGGCCTGATCCAAAGGCAAGCCCAGGCGTACAAGAAGCCGTGCAAAGGCATCCGGCGTCACCATCACCAATGCCCGTACGGCGGGAATATTCAGGGACGAAGCCAATGCAGTTCGCACGCTGACCCAGCCAGAAAAAAATTTATCGTAGTTCTGCGGAATATATAGGCCGTTGCCGGTGGGTAAATTCAACGGCCCATCGTTCATCAACGATACCGAAGTCAACCGTTGTTGCTCAAGGGCTTGCGCATACAGGAATGGCTTGAGCGTAGAACCCGCCTGGCGCAAAGCGCGCGCATGGTCCACCCGAGACGCCGCGGACAGCCCTCCCGATGAACCCACATAAGCCAGAATTTTGCCCGTTTGATTATCAAGTACCACCACCGCGGCATCCCGCACGTTGGACGTACTTAACGCTCGCAGATGGCGGTCTACGCTTCGCAGGGCAAAGCGCTGCAAGTCGCCGTCCAGCGAGGTACGCAGCGATTGCCCGGGCTGAGGGGCCGTCGCCAGTTGACCGACAGCCAGCCGCGCATAATGGGGCGCCAGGCCTTGCGCGTCGGCCCACGGCGCGGACCTGCGTTGTAGTGTTTGATAGAAGAAGTCGCCCAGCCCTTGGCATTCCTGCGGCGACGCCATCTCGGTCAACAAGGCGCACGCCCTTTGCTGCAATACGGGCAAGGCAGCATTGGGGCCGCGCAATAACACAGCCGCCAACGCCGCTTCGCGTGCATTCAGGCCGCTAGGATGCTTCTGGAACAAGACCCGCGATAAGGCATCGACACCCACCAATTCACCATGGAACGCAGCGAGATTCAAATAGGCTTCCAGGATTTGCGGCTTGCTCCAGCTTTCTTCCAGAGACAAGGCCTGCCGCGCCTGATCGAATTTCTGCGCAAGACTGCGGCCGCTTGGCCCCCGACGCAGCGCGTCATCGAGCAAGCCTGCCAACTGCATGCTGAGCGTAGAGGCGCCCCGGTGTTGTTGACGAACCAGATTGCCCCAGCCTGCACTCGCGATAGCCCGCCAATCTATACCTTCATGCGCATAAAAGCGCTGATCCTCGGAACGGATCACGGCTCGCTGCAAGGCGACGGAAATATCGCCTAGCGCTATCCACTGGCCTCGCCTGGTCTGGAAATCGGTCCGTACCCGTTGCAGCAAGTGCCCAGTGCTATCCAGCACCAGAATATCCGAGGCTTGATAACGACTCTTGACTTCCTCGTACGACGGCAGGCTGGCTGCCGCGGCCTGGAAGCCGACAGCCAGCAAGACCAGCCCCATTACACGATAAAAAAGAGTCGTCATCTGCGCCGTCTATTCAATTCGCCTTTTCCGGCAAGACCTTGAACGCGTCCGTATTGGGCAGCTCGCCAAAAACATCGGGCTGGTACATTGCTTCCATACGCGTGGGCGGCAACTGGAACGTACCCACGCTATTCAGCCGCACCGTGTATTCGATGGTCGACGCACCTGCCGGCAAATACTCGTAATAAGCACGATAGGACTCAAAGCTGCGCTCTACAAAACTTGGACCATACCAACCCGTATCCGCCTCTGTTTGCGTGGCAATACTGGAATCGCGCCCCAGCCCGCTGCCAAGTATCGTAGCGCCTGCCGGTATCGGATCTGTCAGTACCGCCCAGGTCGTCGCCGCCTTGGCGTTAATATCCAAGGTCACCCGATACACATCCCCTCGTGACCAGACGCCCGGCACGGCTTGCGACACTGGCTTGATGCTGCGCTTGATATCGTATCCCGCCATTATCGGCTTGACCGCAGGAACGGCAGCCATCGAGCTGACCGTAGCCCACGCCCGACCTTGTCCGTCCAGCTCAATGGCCAGCACATCGGCCTCATCCTTTGGCCACGGCAGCAGCATGTCGTGCGAACGCACGCCAGACTTGGGCTTGAGCGCAGCCCATTCGAACCCTTGCTCTACGCCGCTTAGCAGCAGGCTTGCCTTGACTTGGCCCGCAACCGGCGTGCCCTCGTAATGCTGGGAGAATTTCTCGATAGCCAAGGCTCCCAGCAAGTTAGCCGTCGTAGTACGCCATGCCCCTTTTTGTTGAAGCCCTAACAAACCCTGCGCCAGACGCGGCAACTCCTGGTCCCACTGCGATTGCCCCGCCGTTGTCAGAATAAGCTTTGCCAGGTTGGTTTCGGGGCTAACCATCAACCACCACCAATTATTCTGCGCCTCGTCCCCAAACACCGCGGTCGTACCCCTGTCCAGCAAGCGAGCCTGAATCAACTGACGGGCCTGCCCCAGCAATGCCTGCTGCTGCGGTATGCCAGGCACGCGTTGCAACACAGCCAGCCAGTCGATCAGGGCCGACGTCGGCCAGCGATTGGGATCTATCGAAATGCTGTCTAACATGCGCGGCTTGACCAGGCCGTAACGCGACAAGGCTTCCAGCGCGATCAGCTTACGCGCATCCAGATCTTTCTGAGGCGCCCAACGTTGGCGCGTCAGCTTGCCCTCCACAAACGCCAGCAAACCGCGCGTCATGGCCTGACGACTGTTTTCGGGAATGGCATACGGCAAGCCCAGGGCCTGCGCCTCGTGGCTGGCTGTCAGCAAATACGCAGTCAATACCTCGTTGCCGTATCGAGCACCGGGAAAATAACTGGCCAGGCCATCGCTATCCAGATAATCCGGCAAGCGATGCATGATTTCTTTCCATTGCGACGCATCGCGCAAGCCTATTGCTTTGGAACTGACCTGTTCCAGGCAGGTATAGGGATATGCCGCCAGCCACTCGCGTACGCCCGGCAACCCGCCCGCCAGGCTGGACTGCACATGCACCTGCAATCCGCCGCGCGGCACGCCATTGGCGTCGGCAAGCGCGCCTTGCGGCGCCGATACAGGCAAGCTTGCGGGCGGCTGAGACGCATCCAGCGCAAGCAACGTGGCCTGACGGGTGCGCACGGGCACTGCCGGTGTTAATACTTGCTTGAAAGCCAACTTGTCAGAAGCTGCGGAGGCACCTTGCTCGTGCGCTTCGAACGTCCAGGCCAGCGTTTCTTTTTCAGCCCACAAATTGCTTTCGGGCGCCTGCACATCCCAACTGATGGTCTGCGCGGCACCTGCGGCAAGCTCCACCGACTGGACAGCAAGAGACTCTGACGGCACCCCCTTGCCAGCGTAAGCCGCTGACACGTCCAAGCGCATTTCGCGCTGGGTAGAATTACGTACCGTCGCCGTTGCATGGTACTGATCGCCTTCACGAACCAAGGCAGGCAAGCCGGGAATGATTTGCAAGTCCTGGATGCTGGCAATACTGCTGCTACCGGTGCCAAACCGCCCCACGCCGTAATCGGCAATAGCCACCAATTTGAAGCGCGTGATGGAGTCGTTCAGCGGCACTTCGAATTGCGCCTTGCCCTGTGCATCCAACTGAATATCGGCCCGCCATAACAACAGCGTATCCAACAGCTCGCGCGTGGGACTCTTGCCGCCCCCGCCACCTGCCGGCATAGCCTTGCGCCCGTAATGCCGGCGCCCGACAATTTCCATTTGCGCAGTGGCGGTCTCGACACCATAGCTGCGGAACTGGCGCATGGCCGACAACAGATCCCAGCTTTCGTTAGGCGCCAGTTCCAGCAAGGCCTGGTCCACCGCGGCAAACGCCACCGTACCATTGGCAGCCGGCTTGCCATCAGGCAAGGTCACCTCGACGCTGACCACAGCCTTGGAGCGCAGCTGATAGGTTGACTTATCGGTACTGACTTTTACCTTTAATTGATCCTGCTCATCGGACACCTTTATCTCGGCCAATCCGAAACGGAAAGAAGGCTTGGCCAAGTCGACAAGCGCCGTAGGCGCCAACTGGCTTTTCCCTGCCTCGACAAAAGCGTTGTACCAAGACTTGGGTTCTTGCCAGCCCCAGGTAAAGAAGGAATACCAAGGCACCTCGTGCAATCGCCCGCGCAACGCCAATACGGACACATACACATTAGGCCCCCATTGCGCTTCAATAGGAATACTGATGGTGGGATCGTCGCCATCCAGCGTCACCACTTGCGTCTTCAATACCCCTTCGCGTTCCACAGCGACGAGCGCCGTGGCATGACGAAAAGGCATACGCACCTGAAATTGCGCCACTTCCCCAGGTTTCCAGTTTTTCTTGGCGGGGATTATGTCGATGCGGTCGTCATTGTCGCCGCCGAACCATAAGTCGCCTGCCCCCGTTACCCATATCGTCGATTGAGCTTTGGATTCCCGGCCTTGCGCATCTTTTGCCGTGGCAATCAATTCGATCGAACCCGCCTCTTTCAAATCGGCCGTACATTCCAATAGCCCTTTCGAATCGGTTTTACCTTCACATACCGTACCCAGCTGGCGCGTTTCGGTGCGATTGTCGTAACTGTAAAAGCCGCCCACCATGCGCTTGCGCGTAGAGTAAGTGGTGCGAGCCACCGCAGTAATCGTCATGGGCACATTAGCTTGCGGCGCCCCCGACGGCGCCAGGGCCAGGGCACTAATGCCGGCCGGCTTGCCCGCCTGCACCCAACCACCTGTGCGTATCGCAGCCTGCACGGCTGCCGGCCACACTGGCACCGATTGCGCCAGCGTTTGAATTTCACCATTGGGATCGGCAAAGCTGGCTTCCAGCAACAAAGTCTGCGGCCGCGTTATAGCCGGCACTGATGCCACCGCCAGGCGCCCGCCCCCTTGCGCGTCAAGCACCATGGCCTGCTTATCTAGAAAAAGCGATTGTTTTTCAGTGCTGGCTGAGTCCTGCCCTGCGCCCGCATCCGACTCGCCGTCATCGCCCTCGTCACCTGAAGCTTCAGGAGGATTGAAAGAAAAATCTTCATAGTCCGGAAAACTTAACCATCTGTCTTTCAGCACACCCGAAACACGCACCGGCAACTGCCCTGCCGGCCCGCCCGACACATACGAAATTTGCACATCCACATCGAGCTTTTCAGGCGCCACCAAGGTATCTGCACCCTTGTCATCGCTGATCTTCAATTGCCCCGTCAATAACGGCAACTTGAATTCCTCGACGCGAAACTGGCTACTGCCATACCAATGGCTATCGGCATCTGTCAGTTGCACCGTATACATACCCAGCTTGGCGGTCTCCGGCATAACGAGACTACTGACTGCAAACAAGCCGCCTGTCGCCGTCTTCTTCCAGGACACCGGCTGCTTGTAACGCTGATCCGAACCTTGATGCTCAATAATCAGCGTATCAGGCAAGTTCGCCGCATCTGTCGGCAAAGCCAGACCGTCGCGGGTCTGCACCCGGACAAAGTGCTTCATCGACACCGTTTCGCCGGCACGCAACAAGGTGCGATCAAAAACCGTATGGGCAACAACAGTAGGCTGCGGGCTTGTGTCTGTCGACACATTAAAGCGCCAGGATTCTATGCCGCGGTTCCAGTCCGAAAACACAAAAGAAAAATCCGCTTTCCCGCGCGCCAAGGGATGATCCTTGTCAATTCTCGCGGACACATAGGTGCCGCTCAGCCCTGTGTCCGAACAATAATCAGGCACGCTCAACGGCTGTGGATAATGCCAAATACCATTCGCATCTGTCTTGCCCTGCGCCACCGGCCTGCCCGAGCAGTCCAGCACAGAAATTGCCGCGTCGGGAACCACTTTCCCATCATCGAGCGTCGTGACCCACGCCAGCATATCGTCGCGCCCGGTTTTGACATGCACGCCCAGATTAGTCACCAAAGCCGTCGTCCGCACATACATAGGCTTGCCGGATTCCAGCAACGACTTGCCCAACCTGGCGGACTCTACTTCGAGCACATGAAAACCCGGCTCATCTATTGGCACACCCACCACTTCGAAAGGCCGGGGATCATCGGCATTGATGCCAGGCAAAGTCAGTTCACGCCGCTTCTTCTGCCCTTCAAGGACCGAAAAACCACGCACGTCAATGTCGTCCTGGTTATCGGATCGCGGCTCACGGTCAGCCATGATGTCCTTGACCTGAGCCATCGTCCAACGGCTTTCATTCAGCCTGCGCACACGCGCATACCAATGCAAGACATCGACATCGTCCTGCGGAACATAATCGCTGATCTTGCCTGCTGAAATCGCTAAATCGCTACTGCTAAGGGCCGCTTCCACATTGCGCAAGGACAATGGCACGCTGGCTGGCGCCTTGGAGTCGTCATCGCCCTTCGATACATTGGCGAAACGTTCAACCACGCCAAATGGAGCGGCAGCGAACTTGACCAGCGGCGGGAAAGCCGCCGTCTGAACAGTCAGGGGAAACTGATCCGCATTGACGAGCACACGCCCTGCATCATCCTTCAAACCTTCCGGCAATGACAAGGTCAACGCGGCCTGCTCGGGGAACGGGCCATCGAAGCTGACCCGCGTTACCCCCCCCTGATAAGTATCGTCATCGTTTTTCGCCCGCGACAATTCCTGCGAAGGCGTTTTCAGACGAATTTTATCGGCGTCGGCAGGTGCAATGGGCGCCGAGAACGTCAAGCTTAGCGACGATACCGGTGTGCAAGGCATACTGGAATTCTCGCGTTGACAAGTAAATTCCGCCTTGAACGGCGCGCGCACCGTGTAATCAAAAAGCTCGGCCTTACTGCTTGCCACACCGGCACGACCCTGCGACAACGCAGCAACACCAGGCCCTACCTTTAATTGAACCCGCGCCTCGGCCGGTAGACGGCGCTTGCATTGCAGCAATTGCGTAGCAGCGGTATCCATGGCCGAATCCCGCGAATAAAAAGCCGCCTTCAGAATCCCTTTACGTTCATCACCCGTAATCGAGCGCACCGGTACGGCCTCGCCCAACCCTTCGACCAGACAATGCGTATTGGCAAGCAAGGTATTGGCGTCAACGTCTCCGTTAAAACGCAGCACAAAAACCTGGTCCTCGTCTATGGTCGAACCATAAGGACGTGTTTCCTGCACTATGGGGCCGCCCGTCTGGAAAGCAAAACTGGTTTTGCCAGTCAACGCTTCATTGGCCAACGTGCGAAAGTCCGGCCTGATCTTGGCCGTGCAACTGACACCAGGCCCTGGCTGCGATTCAAACACATAAGTCCAACGCTTGGCATCGAGCCACCGACCGTGGCCTTGAAGTTGAGGATCGTCGCACTCGACATCCATCGGCGCTGGCGCCTGCCCGTCTCCAAAAGCGATTACGTTCGTATCGAAAGCCAACTTCACACTTTCGATTTTTGCGACCGTACCTTGAGGGGAAAACTGTGCAACTTTAGCCGCCCATGCGGGGGAAATACCCAAGGCGCACGCCAAAACCAACGCTTTAATTCGATTCACTCAACTTCTCCGGCCCATTTTTTCGGCCACAATACCACCGTTAAGACAGCAAGTCAGCTAACGAAGGCAGCAAAGGCTGCAGAAATGATTGAATGCCCGGCACAGTTTTTCGGTTTATGTAATAATTGCGGGCTAATTGATTGGGTAGCGGCTTGGTGACAGGCAAGTATGCAATCGTTAGGCCCCTCTAGCTCATGCCTGGTTAGAGCAGCGGACTCATAATCCGTTGGTGCGCA
>NZ_JBEBUX010000079.1:0-18278 GCF_040393045.1 Pollutimonas bauzanensis
ATTCCCAGGCGGTCTTTGCGGGTGTGCAGGCGTCGTAGCGGCCCTGGATGATGACGCCCGGAATGCCATGCAGCAGGTGGGCATTGCGCAGCAACTGGCCTTCTTCCATAAAGCCTTTGTGCACGAAATAGTGGTTTTCGATGCGTGCGAAGGCCAGCGCCGACTCGTCGGCGGCATGGGCTTGCAAATGGGCGGCGCTGGGCAATAGCGTAATGGTGTGGCTTTCCCATTGCGTCCAGGCTTGCGCCGCTTCCAGCCGCACCGTGCGGTCGCTATCGGTAAGCCGTTTGCGATAGGCTGCCATCAGGTCGTGGCGTTCGTCTTCGGGGATGGGGGCCAGGTAGTGTTCCCAATGGTCGGGAAAAAGCCATGACGCCCCTTCCTGGTAGAACCACTGCAATTCTTCATGCCTGACCGTAAAGATGCCGCGCACAATCAGCGCGCTGACATGGCTGGGATGGGTCTGGGCGTAGGCCAGGGCCAGGGTCGAGCCCCACGAGCCGCCGAATATCAGGGCCTGTTCGGTTTTCAGCACTTCTGTGCGCAGGCGCTCTATATCGGCAACCAGATCCCAGGTTGTATTGTTGTCCAGGCTGGCATGCGGCGTAGACCTGCCGCAGCCGCGTTGGTCGAACAACAAGATGTTGTAGCGTTCCGGATTGAACAACTGCCTATGGGCGGGGGAGCAGCCGCCGCCGGGGCCGCCATGCAAAAAAATGGCGGGCTTGCCCGCAGGGTTGCCGCAAAGCTCCCAATACACACGATGGCCGTCGTCGGTCTGCAAAAAACCGTCGGCATAAGGCTGAATTTCTGGATACACCTCAACTTTCCTTGTGCTGGGCGGCCCATCGACGCTTCAGGGGCCGCCATGTTGTGGCTGTTACGCTTACTTTCGAGTGAAAATCAAATCCCAGACGCCATGCCCCAGGCGCAAGCCACGGGTTTCAAATTTGGTTTGCGGACGAAAGTCGGGGCGTGGGGCATAGCCGTCTGGCGAGGTATTGGCAAGGCTGGGTTCGGCACTAAGCACTTCCAGCATTTGCTCGGCATAGTTTTCCCAGTCGGTAGCGCAGTGTATATAGCCGCCCGGCGCAATGCGGCTGGCCAGCAGCGCAATGAATGCGGGCTGGATCAGGCGGCGCTTGTGATGGCGCTTCTTGGGCCAGGGGTCGGGGAAGTAAATATGCACGCCGGCCAGCGAGTCAGGGGCGATCATGTCGCGCGCGACCTCGACCGCATCGTGCTGAATGATACGAATATTGCCCTGGCCCGATTCGTCTATGCGTTTAAGCATGGCGCCAACGCCGGCATTGAACACCTCGATACCCAGGAAATTATCATTAGGCCTGGCCTCGGCGATTTTCAGGGTAGTCTCGCCCATGCCAAAGCCGATTTCCAGCACGGTTGGGGCAGCGCGGCCGAAGGCCTTGGCGAAATCCAGTGTGGCGCGGCGGTAAGGCAGGGACCATAGCGGCATCAGACGGTCCAAGGCTTCTTTTTGCCCCGGGGTAATGTGGGCGCGCCTGTGCACAAAGCTGCGGATGTGGCCGGCCCCGGAAGGCGCCGTCGACGTGATGACATTGTCGGGGGCGGGGGCATCGCCTGCAGGAGCGGCAAGGCCGTTGTCCGGCTGGGCAGGCAGGTGGGAATTAGGTGAAGTGGTCATGTTCATGGGTGAGATTGTAGCGATTGCCAGACGTTTTTTTGCATGAATAGGCAAAAGAAAGCGCAGTACGCAGCAAAATAGGGCAGGGTAGCGCTATAATTCGCTCCTTGCTTTTTTGGGCTGGCCCCAAATTACGCACATGCCTCCCGCAACGGGACAGGCGGGTGTATCTCAATGGTAGAGAAGCAGCTTCCCAAGCTGATGACGAGGGTTCGATTCCCTTCACCCGCTCCAGTTTATGTTCCACACTCGCTGTGTGACGGATCTTCCCTACTAACGGAGGCCCGGTGGTCTCAATGACCGCCGAGCCCGACCTGGCCATTTCCGTACGAACCGTATGCTCGACTACCCGTGCGGTGTATAGGACATGCTCAGCCAAATCGGGATGTCGCCGAGCGAAGCATGCGTTCTAGCGCAAGAGCGTTATGGCACTACGGCTGTTCCAACGGCCACACCTCAACGACACCGTGTGCAACAGCGCAGGGGGTTCTTGACACCATGTCTATAGCCTCGGCCAGATCGGCAGCTTCGATTATGGCAAAGCCAGCCACTGGCAAGGACGAACTCATGAATGGCCCGTTCATCGTTTCAACTCGAGCCGCTTCGGGATTGCGCACCTGCACCGGGGTGCCTGCAATGCCCATCAATACTCCATTTTTCTGCAATGCTGCGTCGTGCGCATGGGCTGCGTCTCGAATGGCTGTTGGGGTACGGTCGTACCCCTCTCGGTCTCCATATCCGATCGTTATAAATTTGGGCATGGGTCGTCTCCTTAATATGGCTGAAACTAAGGGAGCTTGTCTGCAAGCGGCTTACCAAAAATATAGCAGGATGGCTGCTTATGGCCCTGAGCGGAAGCTCACCGACTCTCTTCGAATGACAGGGAAGTTGTCTGTGCTCGCAGGGTTCTCAACTGCAAACTAGCGCGCTTAGGCCCCCAACTGCACATACTCAATGCGGTGCCGCCCGTTTTTCTTGGCCACATATAGCTGCTGATCTACGGCTTTGATGAAGCCAGCAGGCTCGGCCTGCCCATCTGGCACCACCGTGCCCGCTCCTATGCTGACAGTGACGCGCCTGCCATGCGGCGACAGTGCATGCAGGATGGACTTCTTCTGGAGCAATCGCTGGCAGCGTTCAGCGACTTTCCGGGCCACCCCGGCATCGGCTTCGGGCAGCAGCACGACAAACTCTTCACCGCCGTAGCGCGCAACAAGATCGCGAGGGCCATCCAGTGCCAAACTCAGCGTCTGGGCGATATCTACCAAGCATTTGTCACCCTGAGCGTGGCCATACAAATCGTTGTACTGCTTGAAAAAATCGACGTCGAACAACAACATGGACAGTGGCTGGCGTTCGCTGCGCGCACGCTCCCACTCCAGTTCGAAATTACTATCAAAGCGGCGTCGGTTGGCAATATTCGTCAAGCCATCCTTGAAGGACAGTACTTCCAACTCTTTTTGCAAGTTCAGCAGCTCTTCCTCGGTCTTCTTGCGTTGGGTGATGTCAAACATGAAGCCGACCAGCGCTTCGGTCTCGCCTCTGTCATTGCGCACCACGTGCACAACGTCGCGAATCCACACATAGCCGTTGTCCTTGGTCAGCGCCCGGTAGTCCGCCTCATGGTCTACGCCGGCCTGGGATTGGGTGACGCAGAAATTCACCACGTATTCGCGATCCTCGGGATGCATGCGCATGGCCCAGTCCTCCACGCTCACCCAACTTTCAGGGCTCCAGCCCAGCAACGCCTCAATCTGGGGGCCGATATAGGCGAATTTCATCGTGGCCCAATCGATCTTCCAAGGAATCGCCTTAGTCGACTCCAGCAAGGTTCTGTACACTGCGTTGTCATTAAAAAGCTTGCTTTCGTCGGACATACCCAATCCTTTCTCGATCCATATTAACAAGCCACTTTATCCTAAAGCCGTCGACTACGGAAATTTACTGAACAACCGTTTCTGGCGGGGAGTTGCTCTTCCATGAAGGACCGAGTTCGACCTCAAGCGGGCTTTACAAAACGAGGTCTGACACTTAAGAGGCGACTGCCCCTTCCCCCTATAGCTGTTCTGCCCGATAAAAGCGTTTGAGTTCGCTGGTGCTTGCCAGATCCACTTTGGGCAGGCTAATGCTCTCGAACAACTCAGCATGCCGTCGTCGGTTTGACGGGGTCACGACAGCGATATGGTGAATCATTCGCCATTTCACGGTGTCCATTCCGCCTTCCAGCGAGCCACGTCGGTCATGTTCGAACCAAGTTCGACGAAGGTACCGAAACAAGCTCGTCGCCGTCGACACGTCCAGTAGGATGAAGCCTGTGGCCCGCTCCAGCCGTTGGGCGATGGTGCGCGTGTAGTTACCCTCTATAACCCACTGTTCTTGTTGTATTGCCTGATCATGCAGGTGAAGGAAATCGGCTTCGGGCCGGGGCTGCCAGTCGGTGTTCGGCTGGTGGAAAAGCTGATCGAGATGAATTGCGGGCAGGCCACGTTTACACGCGATGGCTTCAGCCAGCGTGGACTTGCCGCTATTAGAAGGTCCCAGGATGCAGATTCTCGGGCCAAGGTCGTCGAGAGTGTTCATGAGTTAGCCTTACTGCTCACACAGCTGCGCTTTCCCCCAGTCATCACGCTACGCGCCGCGCAGCCGTCAACTGCCGGCTGACCAGATGTGCATAAGCGCCATCCCGCGCCAGCAATTGCGCATGCGTCCCATATTCCACGATCCGG
This sequence comes from Pollutimonas bauzanensis, assembly GCF_040393045.1. Lineage (GTDB taxonomy): Bacteria > Pseudomonadota > Gammaproteobacteria > Burkholderiales > Burkholderiaceae_B > Pollutimonas > Pollutimonas bauzanensis_A. The sequence goes on from NZ_JBEBUX010000079.1 coordinate 4,393, forward strand.
CCGGCATCGACGACGGCAATGGCGTCCGCTTGCCGGATGGTCGACAGGCGGTGGGCGATGATCAGGGTGGTGCGATGGCGCATAAGGTGAGCCAGCGCTTCATGTACCTGAGCTTCACTGATGGCATCCAGATGCGAGGTGGCTTCGTCCAGGATAAGAATAGGCGCATCGCGCAGGAAGGCCCGCGCGATGGCAATACGCTGGCGCTGGCCCCCTGACAGCGCCACCCCGCGTTCGCCCACCTTGGTGGCCAACCCGTCGGGCAAGGCGGCGACAAACTCTGTCAGTACCGCTTGTTCCACTGCCAGCGTTAGCTCGGCGGCGCTGGCGTCCGGACGGGCCAGGCGGATATTGTCTTCCAGCGTGCCATTCAGCAGCCATGTGTCTTGCGCCACCAATGCGATGCGGGCGTATAGCGCATCCAATGTTAGATCACGCAGGTCTACGCCGTCGATCCGAACGGTGCCGCGTTGCGGATCCCAGAAACGCAGCAGCATATGGGCGAGCGTGCTTTTTCCGGCGCCCGATGGGCCGACCACGGCCAATGTGGCGCCGGCCGCGAGCTCCAGGCTTATATCTTCCAGTGCCGCAGTGTGCCGGCCTGGATAGGTGAAGGTCGCATGCTCGAATGACAAGGGCAGGCCGCTGGCCTGTATGGGCGGCGACTTGGCGCCGCCAGTGATGGCGACCGGTTCGTCATGCACCGCGCGCAGTCGTCGGGTGGAGGCCAGGGTATCGGCCAATTGACGGCTAACTTGGGCGATTTCCGATACTGGCAGGAAAGCCGCGACGGACAGCAGAATCAATAGCGGCAATACGCCAGACGCCAGGTGTCCTTGTGTGACCCACCAGGCACCGACCGTTGCCACCGAGAGTCCGCCCAGGCCCGTGGCTATTTCCAGTAAAGCGCTCTGGCGTGACAAATCTGCAAGCAAAGCCAATCGCACTTTCTGATAATCCCGAACCATGGCCAGGAATGTTTCGCGGCGCCGGCCTGTGGCCGAAAACGACACCAGATCGGGCAAGCCCTGTATGGTTTCGGACAAATTAGCACTCAACATTCCCAGCGCTTGTCTTGCTTGGCTGCCTAGCGCATCAATACGCGCGCGGCTAAGAATCGGCGAAGCCGAGGCCCACACCAGGAACGGCAAGAGCGCAAGCAATAGCGGCCATGCGGTGATGCCCAGGATGGCCAGCACTACGGTTGGCACCAGCACCGCCACGAATGCCGGCGCTACGGTATGGGCAAAAAAATACTCCACCGTTTCCACATCCTGCGTGGCCAGCCCGACCAGGTCGCCGGAGCGCCGCCGCAACAGGTACGACGGCGCCAGTGCTTCCAGCTTGTCGTAGAGCGTGATGCGCATTTCAGCCAGCAACCGGTAGGCGATGGCATGCGCCAGCCATGACTCGATCCAGTGCAACGCCGCTGCGGCAATGGCTGCTGCAAACAGTGCTGCGAGCAGGCCGCCGTAGGGCATGCCGTTTTTGAGCTGGATGATGATGGCCGCGCTTAGCACCGATACGCCGATGAAGGCCGCCACGCGTCCGATGCCGCTGACCACGGTGATGGCAAAATCGCGGCGCCAGGGACGGATGATGTCGAGCAATGTACCAAGCACTTTGCGCATGCCTATTTGCTGCGCATCGGCCTCCAGCGGCTGCGCGGTGGGGCGCTGCTCATCGTCGGGCTTGGAGTCGAGGGTGGCTGCAAGCGGCCGTTCGTCTGCCAGGACGGTGTCCTGCAGCATGCCGTCGTCTTGAGCGCCCATGAGGCGCCGGTACAGCGTATCGCCCGCCATCAGCGTCGCGTGCGTGCCGGTTTCAACGATGCGCCCTTCATTCAGCACCAGAATGCGGTCGGCATTGATGACGCTGGAGAGGCGGTGGGCCAAGACCAGCGTGGTGCGGCCGCGGCTCAGGCGATCCAGTGCATCTTGAATCTCGGCTTCGTTCTCGGCATCCACCGAGGACAGGGCTTCGTCCAGAATCAGTACCGGCGTGTCGCGCAGCAGCGCGCGGGCGATCGTCAGCCGTTGGCGCTGTCCACCCGACAGCTGCGTGCCGCGTTCGCCCAGTACAGTGCGATAACCTTGCGGCAGGGCCATGATGAACTCATGCGCATTGGACGCGCGCGCCGCTGCTTCCATTTGTGCGACAGTGGCATCGGGGCGCGCCAGCAGCAGGTTTTCTTCTACCGTGCCATGGAACAATGTACTGTCTTGCGCCACGACCGAAATCTGGGCTCGCACGGCATCGGGATCCAGGGTGCGCAGGTCGGCGCCATCCAGTTCGACCGCTCCGCCTTGCGGATCATGTAAGCGCAGCAATAGCCGCACCAGCGATGACTTGCCGGCGCCGCTAGGGCCGACTATGCCCACCCGTTCGCCGGGCGCTACCGAAAAATTCAACCCTGCATGGGTGGCCAGCCGCCCGCCCGGATAGGAAAATTTTACGTCCTTGAAGTTGATCGACAGCCCCCCATCGGCGTGCCGAATTCCGGACGCCGCGGCAGCGCCCTGCGGTGCGGAACTGGTCGCCGCCAGCAAGTCATGCACGGCGCCGGCTGCCGATTGACCAACCATGCCGCTATGCATGACTGAACGCAAGTCGCGCAAAGGACGGAAGATTTCCGTGCCTGCCATCAGCACCACCAGCAGCGCGGCCAGAGACATATCGCCATGTGACACGCGCCAGGCCCCCGTTGCCAATGCTGCTGCGGCGCCTAGCGTAATGCCCAGGTCGGTCAGGAAGCGCGTAGATACTTCGCGGCCCAGCACCCTGAATGTATTGTCGGATAACGCCCGAGCCCGCGCGGCCAGACGTTCACCCAGACTTCGGCTTTGCCCAAAAGCCTTGAGCGTGGGCAGGCCCTGCATGGCATCAAGGAATTCCTCGCCGAACGCCTTGAAGGCTTGTTGCCGTTCGCGCGCAGCGACCCGGTTACCCTGATGCGACAGTAAGGGAAGGGCTAGGGTGATCAATGCTGCTATCAGCAGCACCAGTGCCACGGGCCAATCCCACCATGCGATAAAAGCGAAAATCATGACAGGCGCGCAAGCCGCCACGAAGAGTTGCGGCAGATAGCGTCCGAAAAATACTTGCAACTGTTCCACGCCGTCGATGACCGCTAACATGACCCCGCCTGTGCGCTGGCCGCCGAACCAGGCCGGCCCCAGTTCTACGATCTTGTCGTAGAGCCGGGCGCGCAGGTTTTCCTGGATACGGGCGGCGTTGCGGTTGGCTAATGTATTGAGTGCGTGTTCCAGGGCGCCGCGCAGCAGGATGGCTGCTGCTGCACCCGCCAATGGCGGCCATAGGTCTTGGGCGCTGGCGCCGGCAAACAGCCGTGCCAGGAATTGCCCGAGCAGTGCAAACCGGGCAATCCCGGCGGCGAGCCCCATTACCCCCAGCAGAGCGCAAAATAAGATACGCAGCCTTATGCCCTGCGTCATGGCCCAAAGTTTGGCGTCGAAATACATGAAGACCCTATGTAATGAGCGGTCAGCATAGCCGACCTTGCGTCGTTGTCCAAGCCGACGCCGTGGGTGCTGACAGTCATTCAGTGAAGGTGCGCGAGGTTTCACTTATTGCGCTTTTGCTGATAGGCTTTAAGCTGGAAATCGGTCGAAAATTGTGCGGTAAGTGTTGAAAAGAGAGAGCGACGTAGGCTACATGACAGTTAAAACTATGCCCAATCGGCAACAGCCGGCTCGTATTCAGGCGCTCTCCGGGGTAGGGCTTGTGCTGGGCACGCTTTTCTTTGCCGCCTCGCTGACTCCCACGCTAATCCCCCGCACAGCGCTGACCCAGGGCGTCTTGGCCGGGCTTTGCTTTGCAGCAGGCTACTCAATAGGCTTGTTCTTGCATTGGCTTTGGGTTTATCTGGAACTGCCCGAGCCTTCCGCGCGCAGTCGGCGACGCGGCAATGCATTGATTATTGCGTTATGCCTGGCCGTCGCCGTCTTCGTGCTTTGGCAAAGCACTGGTTGGCAAAATTCGATTCGCTCTACGATGGAGATGGCGCCGATCAGCGGGCTTCATCCCATTAAAATTTGCCTGGTGGCGCTTCCCACTTTTGCGATACTGTTTGCACTGGGCCGGCTTTTCCGTTTTCTTGTCCGGTTTTTTGCCACTCACATGCGACGCCTGGTTCCGCCCAAAATTGCCTATACGGGCGGTGTCGCCATTGCCATCCTCATCTTCTGGCTCCTGGCGTCAAACGTATTGGTGCGGGCCGGCTTCAACACATTTGAAGCCTCGTTCCGCCAATACGATGCCTTGCTCGAGCCAGAGCGGGCGCAACCCATAGACGCCATGAAAACCGGCAGCGCGGCCTCGCTAATCAATTGGGGGGAACTTGGCAGGGCAGGGCGTGAATTCATTGCGGCCGGTCCCGATGCCATTGCCATCACCGCCCATACCGGGCGACCCGCTTTAGAGCCTATCCGCGTTTATGCCGGGTTGCGCAGCGGCGAAACTGCGGCGGCCCGGGCCCGGCTGGCGCTTGAAGAATTGAAGCGCCAAGACGCGTTCGAGCGCTCTGTCCTGGTGGTCGTAACGCCTACCGGTACGGGCTGGGTAGATCCTGCGGCGCTGGATGCGGTCGAGTATCTACACGAAGGGGATATCGCCAGCGTCGCCATGCAATATTCCTACCTATCGAGCCCGTTGTCGCTATTGGTTCAGCCCGATTATGGCGCCGAAGCCGCGCGTGCGCTGTTTACGGAAATCTATGCTTATTGGACGGCGCTGCCCAAAGATCACCGCCCTAAGCTGTATCTGCATGGACTGAGTCTGGGCGCCCGGAACTCAGAAAGATCGGCCGGCTTATTCGAGATGATCAGCGATCCTATCAATGGGGCTGTCTGGAGCGGCCCTCCTTTCGGAAGCACGCTTTGGCGGTCCATCACAAATCGTAGGAATTCCGATTCACCGGCCTGGCTGCCCGAGTTTCATGATGGCTCTCTGGTGCGCTTCATGAATCAGCACGGCTCAACGCTTGCGCCCCAATCACCTTGGGGGCCGATACGCGTTGTCTACCTTCAATATGCCAGCGACGCTATCACTTTCTTCGAGCCTGAAAGCTGGTACCGACGGCCGGCATGGATGCAACAACCGCGCGGTCCTGATGTGTCGTCTACGTTTCGCTGGTATCCGATAGTCACGATGCTGCAATTGACGCTGGATATGGCATTGTCGGACGCGACGCCCATGGGCTATGGCCATGTGTACGCACCGGGGCATTATGTTGATGCCTGGGTTGCGGTCACTGGCGTTGATAACTGGACTGCCGATGAACTGTCGCAGCTTAAAACTTATTTATCAAACCAGGCGCAAACTGCGATGGAAAGCGACGACCGCAAGGAAGATGCCTATGCCAACCGGGGAGGCTAGCGGTTCCTGCGCAGCCGGATAGTATCTGTAAGCTATCGGACTGCGCATGGAACGCAATGTGGCCGTTATACGAAGTGGACCTTAGGTGGCGCTTTCATTAGCGCTTCGCCACCGTTCTCTGTGACGAGCAAGGGGAATTCCAGTCGCATTCCACCAACTTTCGGCACGTAAAGATGCGTGCCGAGTGCAACAACCATGCCTGCCTGAACAGTGTCTTGGCTGCGCAGATTGATGAATGGTCGTGTTCTTGCGCAGGTTCCCAGGCCATGGCCGAAGGTTGGAAGGCAATAATCCGCCAGCCCATGGCGTTCAAACACGGCGAGACCTTTCTTTACTACCTCTGGTATAGGCTGACCTGGCCTCATGTTTTCAATCATGGTGGCCACTACCTCTTCCCAGCAGTCGATCATGCCTTGTTGCTGGGCTGTTGGCTTGCCAAGGAAAACGGGAATGGACGTATCCGCCAGGTAAAGGTCGATCATGGGGTGCAGGTCCAGGATGACGAATTCATTATCCTGAATCAGTTTTTCGGAGGCCTGCTGCGTAACGCCATGCAGGTATCCGGTACGGTTGCCAGATCCAACTTCCGTTCCGCCAGTCAGTGCCCATGCCCAGGTACTGCCATTGTCGCGAATGGCTTTTTCAATCGCGCCGGCAACCGAGTTTTCTGTAACGCCGGCGCGCACCGCGGCGCGTCCAGCATCGAAGCCGATATCTGCGACATGCGCAGCAAAGCGCAGACGTTCAATTTCTGCGGCGTCCTTGATGAGCATGACATCATCAAGCAGACTCACGCCATTCTGGATGTCGGCATTGGGGAGCAGTTCTTTCAGTTCCAGATACTCGCTTGCGCACACCATGCCTGGTGCGATCTGCGCCGCGCCTGGATGGGAAAGGTCGATACCGATGCGGCCCTTCGACAGCCCCAGTTCGCCCAGTTTGTCAGCAATACCGCGCGTGAAATCCGAGAAGGTGAACGGTGTGATATCAACATCAACCCCTTCTTCACGGATACGGCTGGTATCCCAGGCCCAGTAAACAAATTTGCAATCGCCGTTGGCCGTGACGATGACGGCGCCGCGCCACGGCATGAACGCACCGCTTAGATAATGCAAAGCCCCTTGCCGCGTTCCAACATAGGCATCAAACCCCGCTGCCTTTACAGAGGCTGCGATTTTCTGACGACGGGCAGCAAAGTCGATGGGAGTGAAATTTTGAATCATTAGAAAATATCCTGAACGTACGTGAGTTAGTCTGGCTGAATGCCGGCATCGTGAATGATTTGTGCGGATTTCTTGACCTCAGCTTCTATAAAGGTCTGAAACGCTTCCGGTGTCCCTGCTACAACCTGCAGGCCGGCGTCCTTAAGCTGCTTTTCGGTTGCGGGATCCCGCAGAGCTGTATTGATTGCCGTGTTCAGCTTGCCGAGCGTGTCTTTCGGAATGCCTTTGGGGCCGACGAATCCGTACCAGGATCCGGCCCGATAGCCGGTTACGCCTGCCTCATCAATGGTTGGCACATCGGGCAGCTCTGGCAAGCGCTTTTCCGACGCCGTACCCAGCGCAATCAATTCGCCGCTGCGTACGCGGGGCAGCGCCTGCGGACTAATGTCCATCAATAGCGATACACGTCCCGACAGCAGGTCTATGTAGGAGTTTCCTGAGCCCTTGTAAGGGACATGAACCATTTCGATACCTGCCATCTTCGCGAACTGCTCCATCGCGAGATGCATGGAAGACCCTGTGCCACCGGAGGCGTATATGACGGTGCCCGGTGCGGCTTTAGCTTTTGCGATCAATTCGGCAACCGTTTTGACCCCCAGGCTGGGGTGCGCGACCAGAATCATCGGCGAGTTCACGGCTTGCGACACGGCGGTGAAGTCCTTGATCGTGTCATAAGGCACTTCTTTATACAGGCTGGCATTGGCAGCATGGTTCCCCGGCGTGGCGATGCCGATGGTATAACCATCTGAGGCTGATCTTGCCACCATCGATGACCCCAGCATGCCATTGGCGCCAGGCTTGTTTTCGACGATGACACTTTGCCCGAGGCTGTCCGACATATGCTTGCCGACAACCCGGGCCAGCATGTCGGTCGTGCCGCCTGCCGCATACGGTACGATGATGCGGATCGGCTTGTTCGGAAATTCAGAGGCCTGCACAGCCAGTGGCGCTGTGTAAGCAGCTGCCAGAGACAGCATAATAAATAGACGACGGTTCATGAAATGGATTGCCTCCGTTTTTCATAAAATAGTTAGAACTGAATGGCGTGCTTATGAGTGCACGTAACGATAAATGCACTATAAATTAAAGCGCCTCCGTTCTCTATGTGCCCCTTGTCTAACAGATATACGACGCATGTATGACGCACAATATTGACATCCAAACCTTGCGTTTATTTTTGAAAGTTGCAGAACTGGGCAATATCTCCCGGGCTGCGGATGCGCTGTCCTTGTCGCAGCCTTCGGTAAGTCGAAGCCTGAAGGCGCTGGAGCTGTCGCTGAATGCCCCGTTGTTCTACCGCACCGGGCATGGTGTGGAACTAACCGCCATTGGCGCGTTGGCAATTGAACAGGCCAAGATTGTTGTCCAGGGGTGTGACGGGTTCGTCAGGGATATCCGCGAGCGAAGCAGTGGTCCCACCGGCGTTGTTTCCGTCGCATTGCTGACTGCCTATATGCGAAGCTTTGCTGCCGACTTGTTCGATAAGGTGCAGCAAAAATACCCGGGCGTAATACTCAGGATGGTGGAGAGTTTCAGCGCCCAGCATGAAGAGTGGCTGGCAAATGGGCAGGTCGACATTGCACTGGTCACTGAATATCGCGAGCTGCGAATTGCCAATGAAGACGTACTGGCACAATCAAACCTGGCTTTGGTTGGACAAGGGCCATGTGCATCTGACTACCCGGACATTCCATTCTGTGATCTGAACAATCTCCCGCTCGTGCTCCCAGCATCGCCCAACGGCCTTCGTGTTCGCATGGAAGAAGAAGCGCTGAAACAGGGAATCAGTCTGCGTGTTATTTTTGAAGCGGATTCCCTGGAGGCGCAGCTTGCCCTCATCAGGCGAGCCAGGTGCTACGCCATCTGGAGCGAGCACCTGACGCGACAGGAAAACTATACGAACGAGTTGCACATCAGGCGCATCGTTGCGCCAACACTGCCGCGTTATGTCGTGCTTCGCACAACGACACACCATCCTCTAAGCAGAGCCGCCCGCGAGGTTGCCCATCTTTTGCGCAGGTTGATCAGCGATGCGCATCAGGAAGGGCCGCCGTCTTGCAACCCGTAAGATAGTTCGAGCCCGGTTGCAGGCAGCTGGCGGCCTGCCAGGCTTTCTACTAACTGCTCGATCCGGTTATCATGCTGCCGTGTGAGAGCAAGTTGCTCTATCGGTCAGCTTTTTTTTTTGCAATTTCGCCGCACATATCTAGGAACGATGATTAATGCCTGTCAAGGATAGCGCCGGCTTTCGCAGGAACGATCCACCAATCGAAAAGCAGGGGACTTCACGTCGTCGAGCTTCCGGCGGCGTGACATTGAACGATGTGGCGCGCGTGGCGGGTGTATCGACTATCACCGCATCGCGTGCGCTCAACAACCCGACTATTGTTTCGGATACGACTGTCGAGAAGGTGCGTGCAGCGGCGAGTCAGATTGGATATGTGCCCAATCTGCTGGCAGGCAGCCTGAAGTCAAATCGCAGCCGTCTGGTGGTGGTGCTCGTTCCGACAATTGCCGGCTCGCCCTTTCTGCGGGCAATCCAGGCTCTTACGGACGCCCTGGCGCGTGCCGGCTATCAAGTCATGATGGGGCAGATTGGCTACGATAACAGCCATGAAGAAGCGCTTTTGGATGCCATTATTGGGCGTCGTCCAGACGGCATCGTAGTGACTGGCTTAATCACGTCCGAAGCGGCACGGCGCAAGCTGATGATGGCTGGCATTCCGGTTGTGGAGACTTGGCAAATGAGCGCTGAACCACTAGACATGCTCGTCGGGTTTTCGCACTATAAAGTCGGCGAGGCGATGGCCGCCTACTTATGGGAACGAGGGCACAGGCACTATTTGGTTGCTACCGGACGAGACGTGCGGGGGCAGCAGCGTCTGCAAGGGTTCCGGGACAAGTTAGCGGCTGTGGCAGGCAATGAAGGGCAAGCCGCTTCGTCCATTCATGAATCCTATGTCAGCCTGCCCAGCACGGTTGCCGCGGGGCGGCAGGTGCTTTCGGATGCGCTGGAGCAGGGCCTTCACGTTGACGCGATATGTTGCTGTTCCGATGCGCTTGCCGTGGGCGTCCTGTATGAAGCGCAAGCGCGTGGCATAGCCGTTCCCGACGAGCTTGCTGTGCTGGGCTATGGCGACACCGAAATTGCACCGCATACTGTGCCGGCAATGAGCACTGTCAGGGTCGATGATATTGGGATTGGTCTACATGCTGCCCGCATGCTGATTGCTCGTGTTGAAGGCCATGCTCCCGAGCAGATGGTGGTTGACGTCGGGTTTTCCATACAACAACGTCATAGCGCCTGACAGGCTGCATAGCTGGCTACCCAAAACCCTAAGTTATTCCCTTGAACAGGTATTGTTAAAAACAAAAGACAACGTTATCATTCGGGTTTTGCGTTAATGACAACGTTGTCATTACGAAGATACAGACATTCATAACATCAGAAAGGAGACAGTGTGTCCATCCACATGCCCGAATTCACCCGTCCAGTTCAATTTCGCCGCCGCGCTTTGCTTGCCGCCCTTGGGCTAGTCCTGGCATCCGGCTATGCAGGAATCAGCCATGCCCAGGAAAAATGGCCTACTAAGCCCGTTAGACTTGTTGTGCCGTTTTCCCCCGGCGGTAGTACGGACGCCGTTGGCCGGTTGCTGGCTACTGAGCTGGGCAAGGCCCTGGGCCAGTCGTTTGTTGTTGAAAACAAAGCCGGCGCCAACGGCACCATAGGGTCGGATAACGTGGCCAGGTCTGCCGCGGATGGCTATACGCTGTTGCTGTCGGGCATTGGCTCTAATGCGATCAATTATTCACTTTATCCAAAAATGTCTTATGACGACAGTGCATTCAGGCATATTGCGTTGTTGGCAACAGGGCCTGGGGTGCTCGCTGTGAACCAGAGTTTTCCCGCCAAAACCGCAACTGAGTTTTTTGATCTGGTGAAAAAGAACCCTGGTACCTACGCCTACGCGACGGCAGGTGCTGGATCGTCAGGTCATCTATCGATGGAATTGTTGAAGCAGACGAAGGATCTGGATATTTTGCATGTCCCCTACAAGGGAAATGGTCCGGCGATCACCGATGTCATTGGCGGCCAGGTACCGGTCATCATCCTCAATAACGATACGGCGCTGCCGCAGGTTCAGGCTGGCAAACTGCACGCGCTGGCGGTAACCAGTGCGCAACGCAATCCTGCCTATCCCGATGTGCCTACACTTGCCGAGTCCGGCGTGCCCGGTTTTGATGTCGCGTCCTGGTTTGGCTTGTCAGCCCCCAAAGGAACGCCCGATGAAATCGTTGAGCGCTTATCCGCCGCAGTCAAGGTTGCGCTGGAAGCGCCGAAGTTCAAAGAATACCTTGAGAGCACCGGTTTTGTGCGCGACTACCGGGATCCTCAAGGCTTCAGCGGCTTCGTCGACAGTCAAATAAATCAATGGCGGGATGTGGTCAAGCAGGCCGACATCCGCATGGAATAAGCGGAATCTTCATGGCATACAAAAACATTCCCAACGGTTTTCGACAAGATATCCTGGCATCGCGCCGCGTGATCGGATGCTGGTCGTCCTTGGCCCATCCGATTACTACAGACATTCTGGGTTCCGTAGGTTTTGACTGGATCCTGATTGATTGCGAGCATGCACCCAACGATTTGAGCAGTTGTTTGCACCAGCTCAACGCCCTGAAAGATAGCGACAGCGCGCCGGTTGTGCGGCCTCCGGCCAACGACCCCGTTGCCATCAAACAGTTGCTGGATCTGGGCTTTATGAATGTGCTCATACCGTTCATCGAATCGGCGGAAGAGGCCGAGCTTGCGGTTGCGGCTACACGTTATCCACCCGCAGGAATACGAGGCGTATCCGCTGTTCAACGTTGCAATCGTTACGGCGCGCAGGGCGAATACGCGAATCAGGCGAATGACAATATCTGCGTGTTGTTGCAGATTGAGAGTCGTAAGGGTGTGGACGCCCTGGATCAAATCTTGGCGGTACCGGGCGTGGACGGCATATTTATCGGCCCGGCTGATCTTTCAGCGGGGCTGGGTCATTTCGGTAATCCCAACCATCCGGAAGTCCAGGCCGTGATCGCCGACATCCATGCGCGAAGCACGGCCATGGGCAAGGCGGTAGGGATTCTTACTTCGGTAGAGGCCGATGCTGCACGTTACATTGAGCAGGGGTTCCATTTTGTAGCGGTCGGCACAGACCAGGGCCTATTCAGGGCAGCAGCGCAAGGGTTGCGCCAGCGCTTCTTTGAGCCAAACGGGGCAGCAAGGTAATTGAAATGACAGACAAAAAAAAGAAACCGGAAGAACTGCGCAGCCATCGCTGGTATGGCGCGAAGGATCTGCGCAGCTTCGGACATCGCTCACGCACGTCGCAGATGGGTTTTCATCGTTCGGATTATGCGGGCAAACCGGTTATCGCCATCCTGAATACCTGGAGCGATATCAACCCCTGTCACACCCATTTCCGCCAGCGGGCCGAAGAGATCAAGCGCGGTATTTGGCAGGCCGGCGGGTTTCCTGTCGAGATGCCTGCAATGAGTTTGTCCGAGCCATTCCAGAAACCGACCACGATGCTGTATCGCAATCTGCTGGCGATGGAAGCCGAAGAGCTGCTGCGTTCTTATCCGGCAGACGGCGTGGTGCTGATGGGGGGATGCGATAAGACAACGCCGGCGCTCATCATGGGCGCGATCGCCATGGATCTGCCAACCATCTTCATGCCCGCAGGCCCGATGCTTAGGGGAGACTACAAGGGCGGCCCATTAGGATCAGGCTCGGACAGCTGGAAATACTGGGCAGAATTGCGGGCCGGCAATATCACTGAGGATGACTGGCAGGAAGTAGAAGAGGGCATCGCCCGCTCGCCGGGGCACTGCATGACAATGGGCACAGCGTCGACCATGACCAGCGCAGTGGAAGCTATGGGCTTGACGTTGCCCGGGGCATCGTCCATTCCGGCTCCCGATTCGCGCCATTCGCAGATGGCGATGCTAACGGGCAAGCGCATTGTGGAAATGGTCTGGGAAGACCTGACCCTAAGCAAAGTCCTTAGCCCTGCGAGCTATGACAATGGCGTAGTCACAGCGCTGGCGTTGTCGGGGTCCACCAATGCAGCGGTGCACCTTCTTGCGATGGCGCGGCGCAGCGGCTATGACCTGGACCTCCAGCGTTTCGATGACCTCGCGCACGACACGCCAGTACTGGCCAATATACGCCCGGCCGGCCAGTATCTGATGGAGGATTTCTATTACGCAGGCGGCCTGCGCGCAATGTTGAACCATCTGGGCGACAAGCATCTGAACCTGGATTGTCTTACCGTCAACGGGCAGTCTCTAGGGCACAATATTGAAGGCGCGAAAGCCTGGAGCGAAGATGTCATAAGGCCGTTATCCAACCCTCTGCTGCCCGGCGATAGCCTGGCGGTGCTGCGCGGTAACCTGGCGCCGGACGGCGCTATTATTAAGCCTCCCGCTGCCGAAGCGCATCTATTAGTACATACTGGTCGCGCTGTTGTTTTCGATAATTACAACGACATGTCAGACCATATCGATGATCCCGATCTGGACATTGATGCCAGCTGCGTCATCGTATTGCGCGGCGCTGGCCCGCAAGGCGCGCCTGGAATGCCTGAATGGGGTCAGCTTCCAATACCGAAAAAAATCCTGGCTACGGGCGTGCGCGATATGGTGCGTATCAGCGATGCGCGTATGAGCGGCACCAGCTATGGCGCTTGTGTCTTGCATATCGCACCGGAATCGCACGTCGGAGGGCCGCTTGCCCTAGTGCGTTCGGGCGATATGATCGAGCTGGATGTGCCAAGGCGGCAGCTTAATGTCCTGATCAGCGATGAGGAAATGGCTGCCCGCCGCGCTAACTGGACACCCCCTCCTGCAAAGTTTACGCGGGGCTACGGCACGCTATACCTTAAGCATGTCGGTCAGGCAGATACGGGCTGTGACTTCGACTTTCTGCTACCCGAAGGAACTGCCGGCGAGCCCGAGATCCACTAGGGCACCTGCTCGACCCATCCAGCAGCGTTCGTACGCTGTTGGATGCCTCCTCCTCCCATGTCTGTGCACAAGGACCGGTGAACTGCGCGAATTTTCCTTGCACATTGGTTTGTAAATAGTAATAATTATCATTTTGATTCTGAGGCCTTAGCGTTTCGATAAAGCCAGTCCATCCAAAATTGCTCATTATTTTTTACTCACTCAACCCGTACTCGGACAAAATCATGCCCAAACATTCACCGCGCGCCTGCA
>NZ_JBEBUX010000080.1:0-18139 GCF_040393045.1 Pollutimonas bauzanensis
ATCAATCAATACAGACGCGGAGGCAGTTGTTGGCTGCGGATGCGTTTGTAATGGCGCTTGACGGCGGCGGCATGCTTACGCTTGCGTTCAGCTGTAGGCTTTTCGTAAAATTCGCGCGCGCGCAATTCGGTCAAGAGACCAATTTTTTCGATAGTGCGCTTAAAGCGGCGCAATGCGGCTTCAAACGGCTCGTTTTCTTTCAGACGAACGATAGGCATGTAATCTTAAGCCTTGCAAGTTATAAATTAGTGGGTATTAACGACAACCTAAGAGTTTACCATGAAAACCGTATTCATGGGCAACCCTGGGCCATTAACAGTATGGCCGCCCTTGCGCTGGATGCGCCTGGAACAACCTAAGTACGAACACCTTTGCGCACCCAGGACTCAAGCTGGTGAGGACGGATACTATCGTAATCCTCAAAAGGCTGATGTATCCAGGGATTGGTAGGCAACTTCTCTACGAAATAATCGGGTGTTGCATGCGAGTGCCCTTTCCACCACAAGACCGCAGTCTTGAGCTCGGTAATGGCGGGAAACTGAGATAGCAGATGGTCGCGTACGCGGCCAAAAGTCATTCCGGTATCGACCATGTCATCAACAAGCAACACTCGACCGTCAAGCGTACCACGGGTGATGGTAATGAACTGGGCAATATCGAGCTGCCCTTGCTGCGTGCCGGCCGCCTCGCGATAACTACTGGTCGCCAGAATGCCCAACGGCACGTCGTAAATACGAGACATTACGTCCCCTACTCGAACACCACCGCGCGCCAGACACAGGATCTTGTCAAACTGCCAACCCGACTCATGAACATTCAGGGCAAGACGCTCGATAAGGGCATGGTACTGATCCCAACTGACCCAATGGTCGCGGTCAGTGCTTGGATTGTTCATAAGGCAAAGGTCCCCGTGATCTGCATTCTTAAAAGTCCATAATGATAAACCCGCCAGCAAGCGGCGGGAAGGAAGAAATCAGAAAACCCCGAATTCGTTAAGAAATCCGGGGTTTTGTGTTGCGCCTTGCCCGCAAAACCAGCAAGGACTGAAAGCTTACCCTTTGAAAGGATGACGCAACACAATGGTTTCGAGACGGTCAGGACCGGTGGAAACCATATCGATGGCTACATCGCACACTTCGGAGACACGCTCCAGGTAGCGACGGGCATTGACTGGCAGCTTGTCGTATTCCGTGACCCCAACCGTGGATTCGGTCCAGCCGGCCATTTCTTCCAGGACAGGCTCTGCTTCCGCTGCCGCATGTGCGCCATAAGGAAGCACATCCAGGAATTTGCCCTTATAGCGGTAACCTACGCCAATCTTGATTTGTTCTACACCGTCGAGCACATCGAGCTTGGTGATGCACAGGCCCGAGATGCCGTTGATCATGACCGAACGCTTCATGGCTGCGCCGTCGAACCAGCCGCAACGACGCGGGCGGCCTGTCACCGAGCCGAATTCCTTGCCAACAGTAGCCAGGCGGGCGCCAGTGTCGTCCAGCAATTCAGTAGGGAACGGGCCCGAGCCGACACGCGTGGTGTAAGCCTTGGCAATGCCCAGCACGTAATCGAGCGACTGCGGACCAACGCCTGCGCCAGCCGATGCCGCGCCGGCTACGCAGTTGCTGCTGGTGACGAACGGATAGGTACCGTGATCGATATCCAGCAATGCACCCTGGGCGCCTTCAAACAACAGCTTATGCCCAGCCTTCTGAGCGATATGCAGGTTGTGGGACACATCGGCCACCATGGGCGCCAAGGCTGGCGCCAGCGCCATCGCCTGATCGCGTACTTCGTTGGCCGAAACAGCCTTCCCGCCCAGGTACTGGGTGAGTACGAAGTTATGGAAATCCAGCACTTCGGCCAGCTTTTCATCGAAGATGGCCGGATCGTAGAGATCCTGTACCCGTAACGCACGGCGGCCGACCTTGTCTTCGTACGCAGGGCCGATTCCACGACCTGTTGTACCGATTTTGCCTTCGCCCTTGCGGGCTTCGCGGGCTTGGTCCAGCGCGATGTGATAAGGCAGAATCAACGGGCAGGCAGGCGACACCTGCAGGCGCGAACGCACATCCAGGCCGATTGCTTCCAGTTCGCCGATTTCTTTAAGCAGCGCCTCGGGCGACAGCACGACCCCATTGCCAATATAGCAAGTGACATGGGGATGCATGATGCCGGATGGAATCAGGCGAAGAATCGTTTTTTTGCCATTAATCCAGAGCGTATGCCCTGCATTATGACCACCTTGAAAGCGAACCACACCCTGGGCAGATTCAGCCAGCCAGTCTACGATTTTCCCTTTTCCTTCGTCACCCCACTGGGTGCCGATCACCACAATATTCTTGCTCATGTTACGTATCAAAAAAGCTTCGACCCAAGACACACAAGGCCAAAGTAGGTTTAAACCATACGATAAAGCTATCCGACCAGGCGGATTACTGAATCGCCCTCACCTTCCATGCCCCGCTATCCAGAACCAGTTCTCGATTAACGGTAAATTCGTCCAGGCAGTGCTCCTGCCCAGGCAAGACCTGTACAACGATCTCGCCAG
Organism: Pollutimonas bauzanensis; assembly: GCF_040393045.1. Lineage (GTDB taxonomy): Bacteria > Pseudomonadota > Gammaproteobacteria > Burkholderiales > Burkholderiaceae_B > Pollutimonas > Pollutimonas bauzanensis_A. Next base: position 2,549 of record NZ_JBEBUX010000080.1, read on the forward strand.
TGTCCCGCAGCGCCTTCAAAGCCGCTGCCAGCGCCGCATCAGTTCCCCATGGGGCTCGTATGGCTTTGGCCGTCTGGGCCGGTGGCAAGCCGGATGACAACTTGCGTAAGTCCAGGCTGAAACCAGTGGCAGGCCGGGAACGGCCAAAGGCCTTGCCGACCCCGTCATACCGCCCGCCCTTGACCAAGGCATCGTGCCAGCCTTCTGCGTAAATAGAAAACACAACCCCTGAATGGTAGCCATAGCCACTGCCCATATCAGCCAGGTCGATGCTGAATTCGTGTGTGGGCAATGCCCGAATCAGGCTTTCGAGATCGTCGAGCGCAGCAAGCAACCCCGGCACTGCCGGCAACACCTTGCGGGCACGGGCAATGACTTCGATCCCACCATACAGCGAAGCCAGATTCAGCAGCGCCTGAACCGTATCCTGGCGCACGCCTGGCCACTTCTCTGCCAGAAGCGTCAGGGCGGGAACATCTTTGGTGCTGAGCAATTCAGAGATATCGTCGGCCGCGTCCTGAAGCGCAGGATCGGACTCGACGATGGCTCGCACCACCCCGGGATGATTAAGATCCAGCCGCGCCGTCATGACACCGGCGCGCTTTACACTTTCCAACGCCAGTTCCAGAATCTGGATATCTGCTTCTACACCAGCATGGCCGAATATTTCGGCGCCAATTTGCAAAAGCTCGCGGTCGGACAACAGGCCAGCCGGCCGCGCGTGCAGCACAGAACCACAATAACACAAGCGTGTCACGCCTTCACGGTTCAGTAAATGGGCATCGATGCGTGAGACTTGTGGCGTGATGTCGGCGCGTACACCCATCGTACGGCCCGACAACTGATCAATGAGCTTGCAGGTGCGCAGGTTGAGCGCGCCGCCGGTACCCGACAACAACGAATCAATGTATTCGACCAATGGCGGTGCAACAAGTTCGAAACCGTACGTACGATACAGGTCCAACAAATTGCGCCGCAATTCTTCAATGCGGCGCGCCTCGGCGGGCAAAATATCGGCCAGACTTTCCGGCAACAACCAATTGGACATCACGCAGCCCCGAAAAATACCATAGTAAAAACACAGCCAAACAAAAAGCGACTTGGGGCGTAAGCCCGCCAAGTCGCTTGCGGTAAAAAGGTAAACAAAACTTACGCGATAGTATAAACGATAGTCTCAAATAAGGAAACCGGCGCTTTGCGCCGGTTTCTTGATACCTACAACCTCGCCTAACTTACGGCGTTGCCGGTTTTGCGCCGTCGGCCGAATTCCAGAACTTGAAGAAATCGGATTTCGGACTCAGGACCAGCGTGTCTTTGTCACCCGAGAAGGCAGACTTGTAGCCTTCCAGGCTCTTATACAAGCTGTAGAACTCAGGATTCTTGCCATAGGCTTGGGCATAAATGCCTGCTGCCTTACCGTCGCCTTCACCTTTAATGCTTTGAGCTTCGGCGTATGCCTTGGCCAGAAGCTCTTGGCGTTCGCGATCGGCCTGCGCACGGATACGTTCGCTATCGGCAAAACCCGTAGCCCGCAACCGGTTGGCTTCCTGCTTGCGCTCGGCTTCCATACGGCGGTAGACCGATTCGGAAATTTCCGGCACAAAGTCGATACGGCGCAGACGCACATCGACCACATCAACACCCAAAGGCTTGGCGCGTGCCTCGACCGTGGTCAAAATTTCTTTCATGATGATGTCGCGCTCGTTTGAGACAACATCTTTCACGGTACGCCTGTTGACCGAAGCATTAAGCGCATCGCGAATTTGAGCTTGCAAGCGCTCGACCGCGGCACGATCATTCGCGCCAAAAGTGACGTAGAACAGACGCGGATCGGAAATGCGCCACTTCACGAAGGAATCGATCAGCAGGTTTTTCTTTTCAGCAGTCTGGATGCGCTCTGGATCGTTGGTTTCGATCGTTTGCAAACGCTTGTCCAGGCGCACTACATTTTCAAAGGGTGGCGGAAGCTTGAAATACAAACCCGGCTCGGTAATCGTTGTGCGCACTTCGCCCAACGTGAAAACCAGAGCCGCATCGCGCTCGCGCACGACAAACACACACGACGACAACACTGCCAGGACAATGACCAGGCCGACTAAAGCGGGGAAAAAACGTTGCATTATGGCCTCCTAGCGTGAATACGGGCTCGTCATCAGCGAGTTCGAAGAACCCCCTGTGTCGGGCGTACGGGTTGTGGCAGGAGTGCTGGCCGGCTTGGAGGGCTGTGCCGTTGCGGCAATTGCCGCGGCTGGGTTGTCAATCGAACGACTGGAAGCGGTACGCGACCCGGCTACCTGGCTCATGATTTTATCCAAAGGCAGGTACAACATATTGTTGCTGGATTGCGAATCGATCATTACTTTGCTGGATTTTTCCAGGATTTCCTGCATGGTCGACAAATACATGCGTTCGCGTGTAATGGCCGGCGCCTTGGCGAATTCGGACTCTATGCTGGTGAAGCGTGCGGTATCACCCTGCGCATCGCCGATTACGGTGGCGCTGTAGCCTTCGGCTTCCTGAATCATGCGAGCAACTTGCCCCTGAGTTTCGGGCAAGATCTTATTGGAATAAGCGTTACCTTCGTTGATTTGGCGTTCGCGATCCTGACCGGCCTTGACGGCGTCGTCAAAGGCTGCCTGGACTTGCTCTGGCGGCTGCACGTTCTGGATTGCCACAGTACTGATCTGAATACCGGTCTGATAGCGATCAAGAATGCTTTGGGCCAGATTCTGCACTTCGGTCGCGACCTCGGTACGACCCGAGTACAACACGAAATCCATAGGCTTTTTGCCTACGATTTCACGCATGGCGGTTTCAGCAGCCTGACGTACGGATTCGTCCGGCTGGCTGGTCTTGAACAGATAATCAGGCGCGCCGGTGGACATCAACCGATACTGCACAACAAACTGCAAATCAACGATGTTTTCATCGGTGGTGAGCATTAGCGACTCGGGCAACACCTTGTTGCGAGCCGTTCCGCGATAGCCTACCTCGAAGGTACGCAATTGCGAAATATTGACCATTTGATGGTTTTCGATTGGATAAGGCATGCGCCATTGCAAGCCTGGCGGCAAAGTTTTGGTGTACTTACCAAATTTCGTAACGACCGCGACCTGCCCTTCCTGGACGATCATGAAGCCACTGGCCAGCCATAAGCCGACCGCCACGACGGCCAGCACGCCAACAAGCTTGGGCGAGCCCTTAGGCAATTGCGGCATGCCGCCATTACCCGAGCCGTTACCGCCGCCATTGCCGCCGCGCTTTTGCTTGCGGCCGAACAAGGAACCCAAACGACTGTTGAAATCGCGCCAGACCTCGTCGAGATCTGGCGGACCGTCGCCCTTGGGTCGCCGAGGAGGCTCGGAGCCGTTATTGTTGCCACGACCCCAACCAGGATCGTTCAGATTATATATTTTCGATATTTGACGCATTATTTCCCGCGGTTTGACCCGATTCGATGATTGCCCCACGCAAACCATCTAAACCGGCGCGCTTCAGAGCGCTCACAAAAACTCGTGCAATCGTACCATGTTCGTCACGTTCCACTCGAGGTTCATACCCTGCTTCATCTATTTTGTTATACACCAGTATTCGAGGAACTTCATCGGCTTCGATATCGACAAGCACCTTATCGACCTCTGCCATCTGTTCAACGCGCTGGGGACTGGATGCATCGACCACATGCAATAACAAATCGGCCTGCACAGTTTCTTCGAGAGTTGCCCGAAACGCAGCCACCAGCGTGGGCGGCAGGTCGCGAATGAAGCCGACAGTGTCCGAGATTACCACTTGCCCGGCGCCTTCGATCCAGACGCGACGCGTAGTGGTATCGAGCGTCGCAAATAGTTGGTCGGCCGCGTAGGCGCCCGACCGTGTAAGGGCGTTGAACAAGGTTGATTTGCCCGCGTTGGTGTAGCCCACCAATGAGACCGACAAAATACCGCTACGCGAACGTGAGCGGCGCTGGGTCGCGCGTTGGCGTTGCAGCTTCGCCAGCCGTTCCTTCAGCAGGCGCACCTTGTCGCCAATGATGCGGCGATCCATTTCCAACTGGGCTTCACCAGGCCCGCGCATACCAATACCGCCGCGCTGACGCTCAAGGTGAGACCACATACGGGTCAGTCGTGTGGAAAGGTGCTGCAACTGCGCCAGTTCAACCTGCAACTTGCCCTCGTGGCTTTTTGCCCGTAGCGCAAAAATATCGAGAATCAGCGCAACACGATCCACGACACGGCGTTTGAAGCCGTTTTCAAGGTTACGTTGCTGCCCGGGACTAAGGGGCTGGTCAAACAGGATGATTTCGGCCCCGGTCTCGTCAGCGATGAGAATCGCTTCCTCAAGCTTCCCGGTGCCGATGAATAATGCCGCATCCGGACGCGAGCGCCGGGCCAGAACGGACGCAACAACTTCTGCCCCCGCCCCTTTTGCCAGCATAAGAAATTCGTCGGCGTGAGCCTGATAGTCTGGCTTGCCAAGATCGACATTGATGATGAGGACTTTCATACTGGCGCCCCAAAAGAAATACCCGCCGGCACGAGGCACACGGCGGGTGTTTCACGAGCCACTGGACGCGTGTTGTTGTTACTCAGAAGGCTCATCCACTTGAAAAACGACGGGTCGCGCAGGAACGACTGTAGAGATGGCGTGTTTATATACCATTTGGGTAACGGTATTGCGTAGCAGAACGACATATTGATCAAAAGACTCAACCTGCCCTTGCAGCTTAATTCCGTTAACCAGGTAAATCGATACGGGCACGTGATCCTTGCGCAATGCATTTAGAAACGGATCTTGTAGTGTTTGCCCTTTGTTGCTCATTGGCTAGGCTCCAATTGTGTTGTTATAAAGTGATTTGGCGAAAGGACATACTGTACAGGGTTTTCCCTGAATGCGCACGGGGCGTCATGGGGGAAATCTGTCATATCGCAATAATTTTAATGTGTTTTCAATAATATTTCGGACAAGGTATTACATAGACGCGTGCAGTCCTGCGGAGTTCCCACAGTTATACGTAAAAATTGATCAATCCGGGGCAGGCTGAAATGCCTTACCAAAATGCCTTGAGCCCGTAGAGCGCGGCTTAAGGCAGCGCCGTCGTGTTCGGGATGGCGTGCAAAGACAAAATTGGCCCGGGACGGTAAAACTTCGAATCCAAGGGTGCCCAATTGTTGCGTCAACGCTTCCCTTGCCTGAATAATCTCAGTGCAGGTGCGCTGAAAGTACGCCGTATCTTGCAACGCAGCTGTAGCGCCTGCCTGCGCAATGCGGTCAAGGGGGTAAGAATTAAAACTGTCTTTCACCCGCTGCAGGCCATCAACGATTTCCTGGCTAGCCATGGCAAAACCAACGCGAAGCCCGGCCAGCGAACGCGACTTGGACAACGTGTGAACAACCACAATATTGCTGCATTCGTCCAGCAAAGCGACGGCCGAGTGGGCACCGAAATCAACATAAGCCTCGTCGACCACCACAGGGATATCGGGGTTGGCCTGGGCAATGGCTTTGATGTCAGCAAGTTCAAGCGCCATGCCTGTAGGCGCGTTCGGATTGGCAAAAATTATCCCCGCAGGCGTTACGGGATGAGCATCAGTGTAATCTGAGACGCGTATGGAAAAATCATCGCCCAACGGAATCGGAGCAACCGGAATATCGTACAACTGGCAATACGTACGATAAAAGCTATAGGTGATATCCGGCATCAACAAAGGCCGGCCGGCATGCCGGAACAAGCCGTTGAAAATATGCGCCAGCACTTCATCGGAGCCATTACCAGGAAACACCTGACCTGCAGTCACTCCGTGCAGCGCCGCAATGGCCTCGCGCAGGGCCGTAGAGTCGTTATCAGGGTAAAGACGCAGGCTATCACCGGTAGCCGCCTGTATGGCCTCTAGCGCCTTGGGCGAGGGGCCGTACGGATGCTCATTGGTATTGAGCTTCAGCAGGTTCGCGACCTTGGGCTGCTCACCAGGCGTATACGGCGCCAAACCAACGACGTGATCACTCCAGAAACGGCTCACTGCGCCCCCTGTATGTATGGATTATGCGAAGACTTGAATTCAATACGCAAAGGCGTGCCTTCAAGCTTGAACGTGGTGCGAAAACGCGTTTCCAGGTAGCGACGATATGAATCGGAAATCGCATCCAGCGCGTTGCCATGAATAACGATAAGCGGCGGATTCTGCCCGCCTTGGTGCGCATAGCGCATCTTGGGCCTGAAAATCCCTTTGCGCGGCGGCGGCTGCTGTTCGACTGCGGCCTGCAAAACACGCGTCAGTTTGGGCGTAGATAATTTCGCGAATGCGGCCGCATGAGCCTGGTTCACGGATTTGATCAGGGCGTTGACGCCCTGCCCGTTCAGTGCCGACATGGTGTGCATCTTGGCGAACGACAAGAACCGCAGCTTGCGCTCAAATTCGATCAATATGCGTTCGCGCTGGTGGCTATCCAGGCCATCCCATTTATTAATGCCGACAACCAGCGCCCTGCCCGTTTCCAATACAAAACCGGCAATATGGGCGTCCTGATCGGAGATCTCGGTTTGCGCATCGATCATCAACAACACCACGTTGCAGGCTTCGATGGCTTGCAGGGTTTTAATGACCGAGAATTTTTCTACGGCTTCAAATACCTTGCCGCGGCGACGCAACCCTGCCGTATCGATCAACGTATAGGAAACACCACCCCGCTCGAAATCGATCTCGATGGCATCACGTGTCGTGCCGGGCATATCGAACGCAATAACGCGCTCTTCGCCCAGCAGCGTGTTGATCAGAGTCGATTTACCGACGTTGGGGCGACCGACAATCGCCAGCTTGATGCGATGGTGAATCTCGGGCTCTTCGGCAGCAGACTCGTCTTCAGTATCGCTATCCATGTCGGGGAAAGCCGCATTCGCTTCGTCGAGGTCAAAAGCGCCATCTTCGGGCTCGTTGCCATCTGCTTCTTTATCGAGGAAAGACAATGCGTGCTCGATAAGGTCGACGACGCCGTCGCCATGCGATGCGGAGATTGGATGGGGTTCGCCCAGGCCAAGCTCGTGAAATTCAGATGCCGCTGAGCCATAACGCATGCCTTCGGCCTTGTTGACCGCCAAGAACACACGCTGACCGGTTTTGCGCAGCAACCGCGCAATTTCGTGATCGTGCGCATTCACACCTGCGCGTGCATCGACCAGGAAAATAACCACATCGGCCTCGGCAATGGCCTGCTGGGTTTGGCGCGCCATTTCAAGCAGGATGCCATCTTTGGCAACCGGCTCGAAGCCACCCGTATCGACAGCGATAAAAGGGTGATTCCCGACCCGCCCTTCGCCGTAATGGCGATCACGCGTCAGCCCTGAAAAATCAGCAACCAGGGCCGCGCGCGAGCGGGTAATCCGGTTGAACAACGTGGACTTGCCCACGTTGGCTCGACCCACAAGGGCGACTACCGGTTTAAACGTAACACTATTCAATTGACACCAACCAAAACCAAATTGCCATTACCGGTTTGCACCAGGACACCTCGATCGGTGGCCAACAATGGCGACGTAATGGCGTCACCACCGACTTTCACCCGACCCAGCAACTTGCCGTCAGTACGGGATAGGAAATGCACATAACCTTCGAAATCGCCGAAGGCCACTGCCTGCGGAACTACCGCAGGGGCAGATAAGCGGCGATTGCGCAGCCCATCTTGTTTCCAGACCTCATGCCCGTCGGCCAGCGCGAAAGCGTGAACTACGTCACGCTGGTCGGCAATGTAGGCCTGCTGGATATCGGTTGCCATGCCCGTGTTGCTGGAAAAGTTTTGCTCCCAGACAGGACGACCGCCCTGCGACACATCGAAACACACCGCCCTGCCCTGGTAGGCGACACCACATAACAATGGCCCCTGGATCTGCGGTGTGCCAACCACATCGCTGATGCGCTCGAGATCAGTCGCCCCCTGAGAAACGGAGATCGTACCTTCCCACTGCACGCTCCCGTTGCTTGCGTTGATCGCCATCATCCTGCCATTGGGCAAACCGGATATCAACATACCATCGACGATGATCATCTGCATATTGGTTTTCAGCGCCAGCGCAGGCCCTGGCCGCTGAATATTCCAACGTGGCTCACCGGTAGCCGCATCAAAGGCCTGGATACGGTAATCACTGCTGCGAACCACCACGACCCCGGCACCGACTGCCGGAGGAATATTGACGGCGCTAGTGGCCTTGGCGCGCCATTTTTCAGTGCCCGAATCATCGAAGGCGACAACGGTGCCATCTGCGGCAGCCACGGCTGTCGTGCCACCGTCGGACCCTACACCAGCGGTAAGATCGGTTTTGGCATCACCGCGCCACTGGACTCGACCCGATGCCAGATCCACCTTGCTGACAGCGCCATTGGGTGCTGCGGCATAAACGGAATCGCCTACGAGCACAGGAACAAACCCAAAACTGCCGCCGCTACCGATGGAGACCGACCAAGCAACGTTTGCCGAGACACCTGCGGCATACTCGGTTAACGGCACCGGATCGTAGCGAGGGTTTTTATTGGAAAACATAGAGCAGCCGGCCAAAGCCAGCATGCTTAGCGCAAGTACGGTATTACGCAAACCACGACGAGTAACAGTTATCTGCATAGAATCAGGCTCCACCTAAGGCATCTATTTTCAATTGCACGATTTGCGCCAAGGGATCCGTACCAAGCTCTTTAATGGCGATTTCCCAAGCTGCCTTGGCTTCAGCCGGCTTGCCCTGGGCCATTAAAATATCGCCCTTACGGTCTGCGTACAAGCCTGCAAAAGCGGCAGGCGCATCGTTCAGTTGCGCCAAAGCCTGATCGTACTGCTTCTGCTCCAGCAAAATGCCGGCCAGCCTAAGCTTGCCCAGGGAAACCAGGGCAGGATCAGTACCATTTTTCGTCAGCCATTCGAGTTGTTCGCGCGCACCATCAAGGTCTTTGCGTGCTTGCAATGCCTGCGCGGCGACCAAGACGCCGCGGGAGGTATAACCCGAACCCGAAAAATCGCTGCGCAATGTACTGCTGGCCGCCTTGATGCGCGCCACGGCGTCATCGCCCTCTTGCGCAGTGGCGCTTTCAAGCGCTTCGAAGTAGCTCATGGCCTGCCCAGCCTGATGGCCCTCGTACCACTGCCATCCGCGCCAGCCCGCTATGCTGGCGACCACGATAAAAACCAGTACGGCGCACAAGGTACCGTAACGATCCCACCAGGCTCGCAATGCATCCAGTTTTTCCTGTTCTTCTAAATCGTATGCCATGCTTTAAACCTTTAATTTCAATTCTGTAACCAGACGATCGAAGGCGATCGTTTCTTGCTGAGGTTGATCTTTTTCACTCCGCTCGCGCAACCACTTGACGCTGGCGGCTTGCGATGCAAGTTCATCATCGCCCAGGATAACCGCAACGCTGGCGCCACTTGCATCAGCGCGCTTGAACTGAGACTTGAAGCCTGCAGAACCGGCATGAACAATGACATGCAAACCAACATCGCGCAACGATTCAGCCAACTGTGCCGCCATACGCTGTGCTTGCGGACCCTGATGGATCATATAGATCTGACATTCAGGCTGCGCCGCCTGTTCACCCGACTGCGAGCACAAATCAAGCAGACGTTCGACGCCAATGGCAAACCCTACGGCAGGCGCGGGCTTGCCGCCCACCAATTCGATCAGACCGTCGTAGCGACCGCCGCCACAAACCGTTCCTTGCGCCCCAAGCCTATCGGTAACCCATTCGAAAACCGTCAGATTGTAATAGTCCAGCCCGCGCACAAGACGCGGATTCAAGCGGTAGTCGATACCGGCATCACGTAACCGTTCGCAGACGCCTTCAAAATGCGCCAGTGATTCGCTGCCGAGAAAGTCGAACAAACGCGGTGCATTATCAGCCATTTCCTGCATGACGGGATTTTTAGTATCCAGTACCCGCAAAGGATTGGTATACATGCGCCGCTGGGCTTCTTCGTCGAGCACATCCTTGTGCTGCTCCAGGTATTGAATAAGCGCGGCGCGGTGCGCGGCCCGTTCTTCACCTTGGCCCAATGAATTCAATTCCAGGCGGATATCGTTCAGACCCAGCATTTTCCATAACCGGGACAGCATGACAATGAGCTCGGCATCGACATCGGGACCCGCGAAACCCAGGGCCTCAACGTCGATCTGGTGAAACTGACGGTAGCGCCCGCGTTGCGGTTTTTCGTGGCGAAATACCGGCCCCATGGCATATACCCGATGCGGCCGATCGTACAACATATTGTGTTCTATCGTTGCCCGCACCATGCCCGCCGTAAATTCGGGACGCATGGTCAGTTGCTCGTTGTTGAGCGCATCGACAAAGGTATACATTTCCTTTTCTACGATATCGGTGACTTCGCCGATACCGCGCGTAAATAGCCTTGTGTGCTCGAGAATAGGCGTGCGCATATTGCGATAACCATAGCTGGCCAGCCACTCGCGCACCGTTGCCTCGAGGTTTTCCCACTGCGCACTGGTATCGGGCAATACATCTTTCATGCCGGTCAGGGCACGGACCTTTTGAAACGACTGCGTCATAAAATTATTGCTTTCCCGCGGGCTAGTCCCGCCCCTTGTAGTTATCCGAATGGCCGGCACCATAACGGCGCTCGACGTACTGTTCGACAATAGCCTGGAATTCCTGGGCGATGGCATCGCCTTTTAGCGTAACCGTGCGCTGGCCGTCCACAAACACCGGAGCCGACGGGATCTCGCCGGTGCCCGGCAAGCTGATGCCGATATCCGCATGGCGGCTTTCACCAGGCCCGTTGACCACACAACCCATAACCGCAACGTTCATGGATTCAACGCCGGGATAACGGCTTTTCCATACAGGCATTTGTTCACGCAAGTAGGTTTGTATGCTGTCAGCGAGCTCTTGAAATACCGTGCTGCTGGTGCGCCCGCAACCCGGGCATGCTACCACCATGGGGGTAAAGGCACGCAAACCCATGCTTTGCAAGATTTCCTGACCGACTATCACTTCACGCCTGCGGTCGCCCCCCGGTTCCGGGGTCAGCGAAATGCGTATGGTGTCGCCAATGCCTTGCTGCAGCAAAACAGATAACGCCGCCGTAGACGCCACGATCCCTTTGCTGCCCATACCCGCTTCGGTCAGGCCGAGATGCAAAGGATAATCGCAACGCGACGAGAGGTCTTGGTAGACGGTGATGAGATCCTGGACATGACTGACTTTGCAAGACAGCACGATGGCATTGGGCGACAAGCCGAGCTCTTCGGCACGCTGCGCATTGCTGATTGCAGACACAACCAGGGCTTCGCGCATGACGGCCTGGGCATCCCACGGTTGCGACAGCTTGCTGTTGTCGTCCATCATGCGGGCCAGGAGTTCGTGATCGAGACTGCCCCAATTGACACCTATGCGCACCGGCTTTTCATAGCGGCAGGCAACTTCTATCATTTGAGCAAAATTGTCGTCGCGCTTTTTGCCGCCGCCCATATTGCCGGGATTGATCCGATACTTGGACAGCGCCTGCGCACATTCCGGGAACTGCGCCAACAGCTTGTGGCCGTTGTAGTGAAAATCGCCCACCAGCGGAACCGCTATGTTCATGCGATCAAGCTGCTCGCGTATGGCGGGCACTTCGCGCGCGGCCTCTGGTGTATTGACCGTGATGCGCACAAGCTCGGAGCCGGCCAAAGCCAGCTCCTTGACTTGAATAGCCGTGGCAACAGCGTCGGCCGTGTCGGTATTGGTCATTGACTGCACGACAACCGGAGCGTCACCGCCGATTTGCACCGACTTGCCGCCCCAGCTTACCTGCGCTGGCCGAGTAGACCGCCGCCCCGCGGCGCCTACAGACAAAGGATTACTACCGGTTTGTTTAGTCATTTTTGCAAAGATTTCAGCCAGTCAAATATGAGCCACGAGTCAGGCACCCAGCCACGCTCAATGGCATAAAAGCCGGCAACAAACAAAAGGACGAGAATAATGACTAGCCAGCCCCAAGGCCGGTGCGCGGGTTCGCCTTGCATATTCATTTCGGCAGGCCCCAGGGAGTCTGCATGCGCAATGGCTACCGGCCTGGCCGCAGTGGAACCCACTTGGGTATCCAGCAGAACCAACAATGCATCGACATCGGCTTCCAGGAAACGGGCGTAGTTTTTCACAAACCCACGCAAGGAAACCCCTGTAGGAAGGCGGGACCACTGCTCGGTTTCAAGCGCCTCGAGTTGGCGGGCGGTGAACTTGAGACGGGCGGATACTTCGCCGGGCGACAGGCGCTTGGCTTCACGCAGACCGCGCAGCGTAGCACCGACCCCCGAGGGTTCGGACACGGGCGCTGCGACTTCTGGCTGGGCTTCTTTCAGTAAAGGTTGAATCATCCACGTTCCTGTTTAATAGCGATGATCGCGCGGTCAGGCAGGCGCTCGTTGATGCGAGTTCGATCTTTGACGTCCCCAGCCAACTGCCCACAGGCAGCCGCAATGTCGTCCCCCCGGGTTTTACGCACGGTGGTCACCAGGCCCGCATCCATGAGACGCTGGGCAAACAGACGCACGCGGGCGGCGGGTGAACGCTTCAGGCCGGACTGCGGGAATGGATTAAATGGAATCAAGTTGAACTTGCAACGTACTTGCTGCGCAATAGCGATCAGTTCGCGCGCATGCTGGTCGGTGTCGTTGACGCCATCGAGCATGATGTATTCAAAAGTGATGAAGTCCCGCGGCGCAAACTCAAGATAGCGATTGCAGGCGGCCAGAAGTTCAGCCAGCGGATGCTTGCGGTTCAAAGGCACCAGCTTATCGCGCAGCGCGTCGTTGGGAGCGTGAAGCGATACGGCCAGCGCAACTGGGCAATCTCGGCCAAGGCGATCCATCATGGGCACGACACCCGAGGTAGATACCGTGACCCGACGGCGCGACAAGCCATAGGCATTGTCGTCCAGCATAAGCCGTAACGCGCCCAGCACCTGGTCGTAATTGAGCAGGGGTTCGCCCATGCCCATCATGACGACGTTGCTGATGACGCGCCCCGACTCGGGCGCAACTGCGCTGTCGTCGCCAATGCGCGCGCTTTGCAGGTCGGCCTGCAAAGTACGCTTGGCATGCCAAAGCTGGCCGATGATTTCAGCTGTTGTCAGGTTCCGATTGAAGCCCTGGTAGCCGGTGGAACAAAACGGACAAGCCACTGTACAGCCAGCCTGGCTGGAAATACATAGGGTGCCGCGGTCGTCTTCCGGTATGAATACCGTTTCGACGGCATTGTTCTTGCCGACATCGAAGAGCCACTTTCGGGTGCCATCGGTAGAGCGCTGTTCGATTGATACGGCGGGCGCATGAATCGAACAGTGCTCTGTAAGCTGCTGGCGAAATTCACGCGCCAAGTCCGTCATGTCGTCGAACGAATCCACGCCGCGCTGATGTACCCAGCGCTGCAATTGCTTGGCCCGGAAAGGCTTACCCCCCCACTGCCCGACCAAGTCGGTTAGCGCGGCGGTATCGAGGCCCAGAAGGTTGATAGATTCAGTAGATGACATAAACTTTGGCGCAATGAATAACGCGTTATCGCCAGAAATTAACGGCTGTGGATGTTGCTTTCTGGAAAGAAGAAAGCGATTTCGACCGCAGCGGTTTCAGCGGCGTCGGAACCGTGAACGGCATTGGCGTCGATGCTGTCGGCGAAATCGGCGCGAATGGTGCCGGGTTCAGCTTTCTTGGGATCGGTAGCGCCCATCAGGTCGCGGTTTGTCAGGATGGCGTTTTCGCCTTCCAGCACTTGTATGAACACAGGACCCGAAATCATGAAATCGACCAGGTCTTTGTAGAAAGGCCGTTCCTTGTGGACAGCGTAGAAACGCTCTGCATCCTGACGCGAAAGCTGTTGCAAACGGGCAGCAATGACTTTCAGGTTGGCTTTTTCAAAACGGGCGACGATTTGGCCGATGACGTTCTTGGCGACAGCGTCGGGCTTGATAATGGAAAGGGTGCGTTCAATAGCCATGTAAGATCCAAAGAATAGATGGTGGTTCTTGTCTTTTGCCTGCACGCCAGCCCCGAGGGACGCCATGCGCAGTGGCCAAACAACAAAAACCAGGTTGCAAAACGGTTTTCTTAATAAAAACAATAACTTTGACGAAGTTTATGTTAACCGGGCATTTTAACATGCCAAAGTCAGCCGACTCCATCATAAAATAATGACATTCACGCCCAAAGCCGATGACTGTGCGTTTTCCAGTCGCGCTTCGGTCTACCCCGCATTTCGCATGCCGCCATGGTTTCATATATAGTCGGACTTTTGCCGCTATGCGGCTGTCTGCATTTACTTTTTACATCATGACCACAAATCTCCCATTGACCGAACCCGAACAACTCTCGAAAAGCTTCGAGCCGCAAGAAATTGAAACGCGCTGGTACGCTGAATGGGAACGGCGTGGTTACTTCAGCGGTGGGCAGCATGTCGCACCCAGCGGCCAGCATCAAAGCCAGCCGTTTGTGGTCCAATTTCCGCCGCCTAATGTTACCGGCACCCTGCACATGGGCCATGCGTTTAATCAAACCGTCATGGATGGCTTGGTGCGCTACCACCGCATGCGCGGCGACGACACGGTATTCGTTCCCGGCACCGACCACGCTGGTATCGCTACCCAGATCGTCGTAGAACGCCAATTAGACGCGCAAAATATTTCACGCCATGACTTGGGCCGTGAAAATTTTGTTGAGAAAGTCTGGGAATGGAAACAGAAGTCGGGCAATGCCATCACCGAACAGTTCCGCCGCCTGGGTTCATCGTGCGACTGGGAACGCGAATATTTCACCATGGACGACAATCTGTCGCGAGGTGTCGTGGAAACGTTCGTGCGCCTGCACGAGCAAGGCCTGATTTATCGCGGCAAGCGGCTGGTCAACTGGGATCCGGTTCTGGGCACCGCGGTATCCGACCTTGAAGTTGTCAGCGAGGAAGAAGACGGCTTCATGTGGGAAATCCGCTACCCGCTGACCACCCCGATCGGCGGCCTGGACCACTTGACCGTGGCCACAACGCGCCCCGAAACCATGCTGGGCGACGTCGCGGTCATGGTTCACCCTGAAGACGAGCGCTACGCCCACCTCATCGGCACCACCGTCACCCTGCCCCTGGTGGGACGCCAAATACCCGTGATCGCCGACGACTACGTCGACCGCGAATTCGGCACTGGCGTGGTCAAGGTTACCCCCGCGCACGATTTCAACGACTATGCCGTTGGACAGCGCCACGGCCTGGATATGATCAGCGTATTGACGCTGGACGCCAAGATTTCCGAAGATGCGCCCGAGGCTTATCGCGGCCTTGACCGCTTCGTGGCCCGCAAAAAGATCGTCGAAGACCTGAAAGCGCTCGACCTGCTCCAGCTCGTCAAGCCTCACAAGCTCATGGTGCCTCGCGGCGACCGCACAGCCACCGTTATCGAACCCATGCTGACCGACCAATGGTTTGTCGCCATGAGCAAAGCCGCGCCCGAAGGCACGCTGAATCCAGGCAAGAGCATTACCGATGTCGCCCTGGAAGTGGTAGCCGACGGCAGCATCAAGTTCTATCCCGAAAACTGGACGACCACCTACAACCAGTGGCTGGAAAAAATCCAGGA
>NZ_JBEBUX010000081.1:0-17962 GCF_040393045.1 Pollutimonas bauzanensis
CAGCAACGACGTGCTCAAAAAATCAAGCAAGAAAACGCAACAACAACGTCTATACACACGTAGACACAGGAATACGAACAGGCAAAAAGCCCCCTCTTTACTCCCCCGTATCCATCAAAAATAACTGCCTATGCTCCCGGATCGCATAACGGTCCGTCATCCCTGCGATATAGTCAGCAATCGACCGAGCCTGCGCCAGCGGATCATCCCGCCTGTGCTCGATCGCCAGCAATCTCGGATCATTTAACAAGGCCACAAACAACTCCCGCACAATCGTGCGCGCCTTCGTCGTCATCCGCATCACACGATAATGCCGGTACAGATTCTCCATCAGGAAACTTTTCAGCTCATTGGCCTGGCGCCGCATCGACGTCGAAAATGCCGCTAAAGCTGGCCCTGCCCTGACAGCATCCGCACTGTCCGGGCCATGCTCCCGAATGTTGTCCAGCGTCGTTTGCGTCAGATCCACAACCAACGTGTTGATCATCGCCCGGATAATCTCGGCGATCAGGCGACGCTTTTCGATATCGGGATATTTCTTTTTCACCTGCGCATGATGCGTCGCGAAGATTTCCAGCGATAACAATTGCTCGATTGAAATCAGGCCAGACCGCAGGCCATCGTCAATATCGTGATTGTTATAGGCAATTTCATCCGCCAGATTGGCAATTTGCGCCTCTAGCGAAGGCTGCGTCCGGGCCAGGAAACGTTCGCCCACATCGCCTAATAAACGGGCATGTTTGATCGAACAATGCTTCAGTATGCCCTCGCGGGTTTCAAAGCACAGGTTCAAACCATTGAATGCCGCATAGCGCTCTTCAAGCTCGTCGACCACCCGCAAGCTCTGCAAGTTGTGTTCAAAACCGCCGGCCTCGGGGGCCAGCTCGCGCATGCAAGCATTCAACTCATCCTGGCCCGCGTGCCCGAACGGCGTGTGCCCCAGGTCGTGCGCCAAGGAAATCGCCTCGGTCAGATCCTCGTGCAAACCCAGGTTCCGGGCTAATGTCCGGGCAATCTGGGCGACCTCGATGCTGTGCGTCAGGCGAGTACGGAAAAGATCGCCCTCGTGATTGATAAATACCTGTGTTTTGTATTCAAGCAATCGAAAGGCGTTGCAATGGATAATGCGGTCCCGATCCCGCTGGAACTGACTGCGCCCCGTTGGCGGCGCTTCCGCATGCCGGCGGCCACGCGTATGTTCGGGATGGCAAGCATAGGGCGCAAGTATCGTCATGGCAGCCGCTTACACTTGCACTATGGTGGTCTTTTCCAGCACGTGCCGCAGGGCGTCCGGCTCTGCGGCCTCGAACCGCGCCTGCCCGATTTCAGGCAAGAGCACGAAACGCAATTTCCCGCCTTCGGTTTTCTTGTCGACCTGCATCAGCTCGATCCAACGATCAACCCCGAGGTCTGGCGGTTGCACTGGACAGCCTATGGCTTGTGTCAATGCCCTCACGCGCTCCACGCTGGCTGACGTCAAGCCCATGGTCAGTGCAGAAAGCTCGGCTGCCTGCACCATCCCGCAGCCCACTGCTTCGCCATGCAGCCATGCGCCATAGCCCAAGCCAGCCTCAATGGCATGGCCGAACGTATGGCCAAAATTAAGAATGGCGCGCAGGCCGGATTCACGCTCGTCTTGCGACACGACATACGCTTTAAGTTCGCACGAACGCTGGATCGCATAAGTAATTGCCTGCGGCTCCAGCGTGCGCAACGCGTCAACGTTCTGCTCGCACCATACGAAAAAGTCTGCGTCGATGATCAGGCCATACTTAATCACCTCGGCCAGCCCGGCCGAAATTTCACGCGCAGGCAAGGTTTTCAACACATCGGTATCGATTTCGACGGCAATGGGCTGATAAAACGCGCCGACCATGTTCTTGCCCAGCGGATGATTAATGCCCGTTTTACCGCCTACAGATGAGTCGACCTGAGAAAGCAGCGTGGTGGGGACTTGCACAAAACGAATGCCTCGCATGTAGCTGGCAGCGGCGAAACCACCCATATCGCCGATCACTCCGCCCCCCAAAGCGACCAGAACCGCCTTGCGATCCAGACGATTTTGTAACAAACCGTCGAAAATCAAATTCAGGGTTTCCCAATTTTTATGGGCTTCGCCATCAGGCAATTCGATGAATATCAGGCGTTTTCCCGTCGCCTCCAGGGCAGCACGCACGCGTTGCCCATAAAGCGCATCCACCGTGGGGTTGCTGACCAGCGCGATGGCCGTTGCGTCATCAGGGATGCTTTGCGCCAGCAGGTCCAGCCTGCCGGCCCCGATATGGATGGGATAGGAACCGCCCGGTGTATCAACCTGTACCGTACTCATGAATTAACCTCATGTTGGTGTAGCAAGGGAATCAAGGATCTAACCACTTGAGCCACCGGCATAGAGCCGGTTTCGAAGGTGAGGCTGGCCACTTCTTCGTATAGGGGTTCGCGCTCTTCAAGCAGAGAACGGATGCGCGACTTGGGATCTGCAGTCTGCAACAGCGGGCGGTTGCGGTCGCGGGCTACCCGGCGAAACAACTCGTCCGCGCTGGCTCGCAAATACACCACGACACCACGTTCTTTCAAATAAGTACGATTTTCGGGGGCAAGAATGGCCCCACCGCCCGTAGCCAGTACAATACCCCGTCGGCGGGAACATTCTTCCAATAACGTGGTCTCACGTTTTCGGAAGCCTTCTTCGCCCTCGATGTCGAAAATTAACGACACCCGTACACCGCAGCGCGCTTCCAGTTCGTGATCCAGATCGACAAATTCGCGGTTCAGAATACGAGCCAAGCTACGGCCTATCGTAGTTTTTCCCGCCCCCATCATTCCGACCAGGAACAAAGGTTGGTCATAGGGCAACGGCGCCACGGCAGGGTCTTCCGGCCCCCCTGCTTCGTTAAGGTCCGCGCCCGCGCAGTCCATAGGTAAAGAATTATTCATTTGTGTATTATCCCACTTGCAATCCGACCACACGCCGCTACACTGCATTCTTCGGTTACATAAACCTGATGCGTAAATCATAGTCTGACCACGGTTAGACTTAAAATCGCCCGTAATGAGTTCTTCTACCAATTCCCCAAAAGACAACGCCGACGCATCCCATTCCTGGGTTGGCCGCTTTATCCTGAAGTCAGCCATGTTTGTTGCTGGCCTCGGACTATGCGGCGTGCTGCTCGGTTCGCTGGCACTTGCGCTAGCCTGGCCTAATTTACCCGATCTGAGCGCCATGATCGATTATCGCCCACGGGTGCCCTTGCGCATCTATACGGCCGATAAGGTGCTTATTGGCGAGTTTGGCGAAGAACGCCGCAACGTGCTGCGCTTCAACGAAATTCCCGATGTCATGAAATCGGCGATTTTATCAGCCGAAGACGATCGCTTTTATCAGCATGGCGGAATCGATTGGTCCGGTGTGGCGCGCGCCACGCTGGCCAACCTGACTCACATGTCCAAGACACAGGGCGCCAGCACCATTACGATGCAGGTCGCGCGCAATTTTTATCTGTCGTCAGAAAAAACCTACACCCGCAAATTCTACGAATTGCTGCTGACGTTCAAGATCGAAGCCACACTGACCAAAGATCAGATCCTCGATCTGTACATGAACCAAATTTATCTGGGCCATCGCGCCTATGGTTTTGCCGCCGCCTCGCGCACCTACTTCGGCAAGCCCTTGGGTGAGGTCTCACCCGCCGAAGCCGCCATGCTGGCTGGCATCCCCAAAGCGCCATCGCGCTTTAACCCCATCGCCAATTTCGAGCGCGCCAAGTCGCGACAAGGCTATGTATTAGCCCGCATGAAAAACTTGGGCTACCTGACCGAAGACGAATACCAGCGTGCCGTCAACGAACCCATTGTCATCAAGTCGGCACCGGGAACACCCGCAGGCGGCTATGCCATCCATGGCGAATATGTCGCCGAACTGGCCCGACAGCTTCTGTACGGGGTGTATCAAGACAATATTTATTCGCGTGGTTTCAACATCTACACCACAGTCAACTCCCAGGCTCAGGAAAAGGCCTACGATGCGGTGCGCGAGGGAATCCTCGATTACACCCGTCGTTCCGTGTATCCCGGCCCGGAAACCAATATCGACTTGCCCAAAGATATCGAAAACGATCCGGCCCGGCTCGATGCCATTCTTGATGAACTGCAGGAAAAATACACGGATAGCGACGATGTATTAACCGGCGTTGTGCTTGAGGCCAGTCCCACGAAAATTACCGTGGCCCGCACATCCCAGGAAATTATCGATGTCACCGACAAACGTGCTTTGCGCGTGGTGGCCCGCGGTCTGGTAAAAAATGCGAAAGATAAGGTGCGCATTCAACGCGGTTCCGTAGTCTATCTGCATAAAAATGGCGATTACTGGGAAGTCATTAACATGCCAAGCGTGCAAGCTGCGTTTGTCGCCGTGCGACCACAAGATGGCGCCATCCAGTCGATGGTGGGCGGCTTCGATTTCGAAGGGGGCAAATTCAATCGCGTAACCCAGGCATGGCGCCAACCCGGTTCGGCCTTCAAACCGTTTATTTATGCATCCTCGCTCGAACGCGGCTTGACCCCTGCCACACAGATTTCCGACGAACCCTTCACACTGACAGCAGCGCAAACAGGTTCAAAAGCCTGGTCGCCCAAGAATTACGGGCGCACCTACGAACCCATGCTGACCATGCGCCAAGGTTTGTACAAGTCCAAGAATATGGTGTCGATACGTATCATGCAGGCCGTAGGCCCCAAGTACGTGCAAGACTACCTGACTCGCTTCGGGTTTGACCGTGAACGCCAGCCTGCCGTGTTGCCGCTGGCCCTGGGGGCGGGAAGCGTCACCCCATTGCAATTGGCTGGCGCCTATTCGGTGTTTGCCAACGGCGGGTACCGGGTGCCGCCTTATATTATCGATCACGTCACCGACAGCGCCGGCAAAGTCATCATGCAGTCCAAGCCTACCATCGCCGGCGACGCGGCAGCACGCGCTGTCGATCCACGCACGGTATATGTCATGAATGACATGATGCGCGGGGTGGCTACATCGGGCACTGGCGCCCGTGTCCATCGCGAACTCAAGCGCAACGACATCGGCGGTAAAACCGGCACAACCAACGACTCGCATGATGCCTGGTTCGCCGGCTTCACACCCAACCTGGTGGGCGTCGTCTGGATGGGCTACGACCAGCCCCGGTCGCTGGGGTCCAGCGAAACCGGCGGCGGCGCCTCGCTGCCGATTTGGCTGGACTACATGCGCTACGCCCTGAAGGGCAAGCCTGAAACTCCGCCGGGAGCCATGCCTGCCGGGCTCAGTAAAATCAATGGCGACTACTACTTCTCGGAATTCCCTCCCGGACAAGCCGTAGCCCGCGTTGGCTTGCCCAAGCCGGCCGACACGCTCAGGGATGGCATGGACGGCATTGGCAACTTGCTGAACGAACTGACCGGCGGCAGCACGAAACCCCGCCGCGAAGAGCCGCCCATCGTTCCCTTTTAAACCATGACCCGAATCGGCCGCCCAGTCGCTTCGGAAAATATTTGCGATAAGGCCTCGGACAAGTCGGGGCCACCTCGCGTATTATTCCAGCTTCGGCCGTCAAAACGATAATGGAAACCGCCGCTGGGAGCTGCCACCCACATTTCCTGCAAAGGGGCTTGGCTGTTGACGACGACGTGGATCGAGTCATCGAAGACCAGTGTCAACACGTTGCCGCTACGGGTCGCCTCAATATCCAGGTCATATAACGACACCCAATCATCGGATTGGCTCTCGAGACTGTCCAGTATGGCTTGGCTACGCGCAAGAAATTCTGTTTCGTTCATAATCGCAACTTGTCCGCATTTGGAGGTTTATCATGCAAGCGCCCCGCACCTCGACACCTGCCCGCACTGTCTGTCGCATTGTAGCCAGCTTCGCGCTGCTATCAACGTTACTGGCTTGCGGCTATAAAGGGCCGCTGTATATGCCCCCGCCCCCCGCCCCTGACGTTGAATTGACCACCCCGCCAGAGCCGGCAAACCTGCCTGCGGAAACGTCAGACCAATCCGGGCAACCCGCTACAACCAGCCCCGTGCAAACCAAATAGGCGTATACCCGCCTTTCAACGACTTTTGACAAATTTTCTGCCAAATATGACAGTTGCCCATCACTTTCAATTCCGCGACGGCGTCCTGCACGCCGAAGACACTTCCCTTGCCGACCTGGCCAGCGAATTCGGTACGCCGCTCTATGTTTATTCCCGCCAGGCACTGCACGACGCCTGGGAGGCCTATCGCGTCGCCGCTCAAGGGCGCAATGTCCTGGTCTGTTTTGGCATGAAAGCCAACTCCAACCTTGCTGTCCTGAACGAATTCAAGAAGCTGGGCTCAGGCTTCGACATTGTTTCCGGTGGCGAATTGGCCCGGGTGCTGGCAGTGGGAGGCGACGCCTCTCGCATCGTATTTTCCGGCGTAGGCAAGCAAGAATGGGAAATGCAGGCAGCCCTGAAGGCGGGCGTCAAATGCTTCAATGTGGAATCCGAAGCCGAACTTCTGCGCCTGGCCCAAGTGGCCGACCGATTAGGCATGGTGGCACCGGTCTCATTGCGCGTCAATCCCGATGTCGACGCCCAGACCCATCCCTATATTTCCACAGGCCTGAAAGAAAACAAATTCGGTATCGCCATCGAATCAGCAGTCGCGGTCTACCAGCGTGCAGCGACCTTGCCCAGCCTGAAGGTGGTTGGGGTCGACTGCCACATTGGCTCGCAGATTACCGAGTCCGCACCCTACCTGGACGCGCTGGATAAGCTAATAGCGCTCATCAAGACGCTTGCCGGACTGGGCATCGACCTTCAGCATCTGGACCTGGGCGGGGGCATCGGCATCCGCTATACCGACGAAACGCTGCTGTCTCCAAGCGCCTTGCTCGACAAGGTTTTCCAGGTGCTAGACGCGCAAGGTCTATCGCATTTGCAATTGGTGCTCGAACCGGGCCGCTCGCTGGTGGGCAACGCCGGCGTACTACTGACCAAGGTCGAATACCTGAAGCACAGCGAAGCCAAAAACTTTGCCATCGTCGATGCAGCCATGAATGACTTGCTACGCCCAACGTTGTACGGCGCATGGCATAGTGTGGAAGCCGTGACGCCGCGCGACAATACCAACGTGGCTCAGTCTTACGACATCGTAGGGCCTATTTGCGAAAGCGGAGATTGGCTCGCCCGTGATCGGGAACTGAATCTGGAACAGGGCGACCTGATCGCCATCATGTCGGCGGGCGCCTATGCTTTCACCATGGCCAGCCAGTACAACACCCGGCCTCGTGCGGCGGAAATCATGGTAGATGGCACGCAAGCCCATGTAATACGGCCACGCGAAAAAATGGAAGACTTATTTGCTACAGAAAAAGTACTGAACTGACCACTGAGAGGCCGGGCGCACACTAAAGAAACCGTCAAATTTGCCGTTAACTGTTAGCATTCAAAAGACAAATCATTTCTGCCTCGATGGTAACGCTGGGTATCCAGATCAATATGTGCTTTTTATCACGAGGCTCCCCGGATGACCCTAAGCATTCATTATCATGTTCAGCAGATATCCTGGATCGAAGCTAACGGAGCAAAGGCCTTTAGAAAAAGAACATGACGGCTTCAAACATGCAACGCCCGGCCCTCCTCAAAAAGCTCTCATCGGCAGCGAATAGGCTGGTTCATTCTTTTTCACTATACGTCGTTCCCGCGGCACTCGTATTGCTCTCTGTGCTGACGCTTTATGCGCTCGACAGCCATTATCCACTGACGCATGGCCAGCGTATTCCGGTCCGCCTGCTGTCCGAATCCCAAACGCCATATACTCCAGACACAGCGCTTGCCGCCCTGAAAACGACAACGGCTACCGCCGCAGCGCCGGCGACGTCGCCCAGTTGGTTTTTGGTCGACCTGCCTGCTTCGTCCGAACTCGATAGCGCCGCTCTGGACATCCCCTCTCGCCTGACACAGACCCTGACATGCTGGAACGCGAACACGTTAAGCCCGCTGGGCAGCGCCGATCGTACTCAGTCCAGCGGTTCCCTGCTGCTTCATAAAATGGGGTTCGCCATTACACTTGGCCAATTGTCGGGTTCAGCCTCGCTGTTGTGCCATATCACGTTCATTGAAAGTACTACGCTATCGGTCGAACTCTGGCGCATGGCCGACTTGCGTGATGCAGGCAGCCGGTTTGACCGCGGCATTGGCTTGCTGGAAGGCGGGCTGCTTACCATCTCGTTGTTCGTGCTTATTATTGCCATCACCAATCGGGAATGGATCTACCTGTTGCTGGCCGCGTGGCTGATCGGCAATTTGCGGCTGGGCGCGTTCGCGTTGGGCTGGGACAGCCAGTGGCTGGGCCAGGACATCCCGCCAAGCTGGATGCCGCTTATCCGCCAAGTCACCGTCGCCGCTTATTACTTGCTTACCTATACGCTGCTGACGCAACTTTTCGGCGGTGGCCGCCAGATGTACTTTCCGCGCCTCTTGAGCGCCGCCCAGTGGGCCGGCCTGGCCTTGCTGGCCGGCGCCTTTTTGCTGCCTTATTCGTCATTCCAGCCACTCATGTGGGCAACTTGCGGGTTTGGCGTACTCGTCGCTATTCTTTTGCTGTCGCGATCCGTGTACCGCACCCGCTCGCGCATCTGGTTATGGCATATCGTCACGCTCAGCATGTCGCTATGTGTCATGCTGTCAGGCACTTTTCTGATCGTTTTCGGGCGCACCGACTTTATCGACACCTTCAACGGTGTCATCGCCTTGTTGTTATCCAATGTCATGGTTGCCCTGGCCGTCGCGGAACGTATGCGCGAAGACCGCAAGGAACGGGTTCGCGCCCAGACCGAACTGGTCAGTAGTTACGCCATCACGCCCATCGGCATGTTCACTCTTAATTCCGACGGCGTCTTCGAACGTATCAATCCAGTGCTTGAGCAAATGCTGGGCTTTTCACTGGAAGCAAAAACCGTCCGCTGGACGGATTATTTCAGTTCCCAGGACTGGGCCGCCCTTGCTGAAAAAACCAAGGCGGGCGAAGAAGTCGAAATCGGCCTCTTGCCAAGCGCCGTCAAGCCAGGACTGCCACAGCACTTCGTAGTCAGGGTTGCCCTGGCCAGCGGCCATGTAGAAGGGTCGCTGCAAGACATCACCGCCCGCACCGAAACCATCAATCAGCTACGCCGCATGGCGGATAACGATCCGCTTACCGATGTACTGAACCGGCGCGGCATCGAGAAGGCCCTGGACGCCTCTGTTCAGCGCCTTGCATCCGGAGAGCCCTGCGCCCTGGCCTATGTCAACCTGGACCATTACAAACGCATTAACAGCCTGTTTGGGCACATGTCGGGCGACGAAGTTCTGCAGCAGGTATGCCAACGCATCAAGTCCGCGCTGGTCAATGACGAACATGTAGGTCGCATTGGCGGTGATGAGTTCATCATCCTTTTCCCCAACACCACCATTACACAAGCCCGCGAAGCCGCCACCAAAGTCGTCAGCGACCTGAATTCGACGGCCTTATATGTGGGCGGGCGAGCATTCCAGATCAAAAGCGCCATCGGGATCATCGAAGTCACCAACAACATGGATCCCAAAGAGATGATCTCCGCCGCCAGCCGCGCCTGCCGCGAGGCGCGCAAGCAGCATCAGGACATCGTCGTCTACGAACAAGATTCCAACGAGTTGCAGGAGCACACCGAAGAGCTCAGGTTGTTCGACGAACTGGAGGGCGGCGATTCTCCGCGCGGGCTTTATCTGGAAATGCAGCCCATCATGTCGATGAAGAACCCGCTGCAAACACTTAACTTTGAAGTGTTGCTGCGTGTACGTAACTCGGCCGGGGTTCTGGCTCCTTCCGGAAAAATCATTGCGGCGGCCGAAGAAAGCGGCACCATCACCATTATCGACAAATGGGTGTTCTCGGCCACCCTTGAGTGGTTGGACAAACATGAACACCGCCTCGGAAAAACCGAACTCGTCAGCATTAATCTTAGCGGCGTATCCCTTAACGACGATAAATTCATCGATGCCTTCTTTGCCATACTGGCCCGTTACGAGCATCTGGCAAACCGCCTTTGCGTTGAAATCACCGAAGGCGTAGCGTTACAAGACCTCAACCGCACCCGCATATTCATGCGCCGGTTGCAAAAAATGGGGGCATTCATTGCCTTGGACGACTTCGGGGCTGGCTACACGTCGTTCTCGTATATCAAGGAACTGCCGGCCGATGCGATCAAGATCGACGGCGCCCTGATTAAAGACATGATGGCCAATGAAACCAATACCGCCATCATCCGCACAATTGTCGAGCTTGCCCGCAATTTGGGCATGAAGAGTATTGCCGAGTGGGCTGAAGACTGCGCTACGCTGCGAGCCCTGCAAGAAATGGGGGTTGATTATGTACAAGGCTTTGTCATCTCGAAAGCCAAGTCACCTGCTGAAATTCTGAACGCAAACACGCTGGCCGACCTGATCGACGACGAGGATGTCCTGGAATTCATACGGGAAATCACGGCGGAAAATCGTGATGAAGACAATAGGCACCAACCGCGTCGGCAGACACCGGCTAATTGGTTTTAACGCAAACCGCTATCCTGCGGCCATCAGCGGCAAAACCCGGCTCGGGATAGGTTTAGTACGCTTCTCTTCATACATGCGCTCGTCGGCCAAGTGCATGGTTTTTTTCAAAGTCCCGCCCTCGGACTTGAGCGCCATACCCATAGATATCTTTATACCGACGGCATCCAGCGCATCCCTGAGGCGCGCCACCAGAGCGGTTGCAATGACGGGGGTAGCATATTGGGCCACCACCCCGAATTCATCGCCTCCCAGACGCCCTACGGCATCTGTGCTGCGCAATACGGCCGAGATAGTTTGCGCCGTCAGACGGATAAGATCGTCGCCTGCCGAATGGCCCTGAGTATCGTTGACGATTTTCAGGTAGTCCAAATCAAGCATCACAATGGCCGCATCGTTGCTATCTTCTCCCAACATGGCGTCAAAGTGCGCCAACCGGTTGATCCAGCCAGCACGATTCAGGGTACCGGTAAGCGGGTCAAGAAAGGCGTCACGCTGCAATTCAACCATTAGTCGTTCTGCAACATCGAGTTCGGCATGCAAGGCCAGGGTAAGCCCAAGGGAAGACATGCAAGAATTAACTTCATCGGCACGCCATGGCAAACTAAGTGGCAATTCGAATGCCAGGCCAATCGCATATCCGCTGCCAACGGCTTCAGAGCTATGTAAATCAGCCCTGATCAAATAATAATCGCGGTTAATGTCAGCGGCAGGCTTTAAGACCAAGGCTTTTTGTTCGTAATCGCTAACGCGCCTGTACTGAAAACCATTGTTCAGCGCTGTTCCTTCCCACTGACCGGTCAGCAGCGAAGCAAGACCTTCTGGGGATGCCCCTTTTAAAAGACCGGTGGTGGCAATGGGGGAACAGAACTCACCCTCGCGACGACCGACCAGCCAACCTTCCAGCGGCAAAAACGCCTGCAATATGCGCAACTGTGCTGTAAGGGCCTTATTGGCTAGGACGTTTGCCCGAGCTTCAATTCTCGGGCCTTCTTTTATTATGGGCATCATTATTTAAGAAGATATTTTCCCTGATCACAAGAAAAAACAAGCGCGTCTTGGCACGTGGCGCCCCAGTAAAGGCCCCGATGCACGCCCCCCGGAATTCGCAAAATAGACACACAAATAGAAACTGACCACATTCTGTCAAAGCGCACAGAAATGTCTCGAAACTATTTTTTACAGCAGTAAGTTATCAATTTTACTGTGATTTTCCATGAAAAGGAAAATAAAAGTGCGATCAACCCTAGGAATTGACCGCACTATAGCGAATAGACGTAACAAGTGTAAGCAGGAGAATGGTTACAGTTCGCCGTAAGAATGCAGACCGGACAAGAACATATTCACGCCAAGGAAAGCGAAGCTGGTGATCAGCAGACCGGCCAAGGCCCAGTAGGCGGCCATCGTGCCGCGCAAGCCCTTCATCAAGCGCATATGCAGCCAGGCGGCGTAGTTTAGCCATACGATCAACGCCCAGGTTTCCTTAGGATCCCATTGCCAGTATGTCCCCCAGGCATCGGCGGCCCATAAGGCGCCCAAAATCGTGGCGACAGTAAAGAAGGCAAAGCCAACCGCGATCGCCCTGTACATGATGTCGTCCAGGATTTCCAGCGGCGGCAGCTTGCGCGAAATTGGCCCGCGCAGTGCCAGGATGGCGCCGACAATCAGTGCCCCAATGCCGAAATAGAGCATCCATGTGGCGGACAGTTCGCTGGAACTGAACATCATGGGTTCGGCGCATAGAATGGCCCCCAGCAAGAATACCGGCACCAGTTTGCCCCAGGACTTGGTTTGACCATGCTCTTTGATCAAATAGGCAAACCCCACCATGGCAGCCAGGGAAAAGGTGCCATAACCAATGAAATTGGCCGGCACGTGCAGCTTCATCCACCAACTTTTAAGCGCCGGCACCAAGGGCTGTATCTGGAATGCATCGCGGGTAAATGAATACCAAAGCAAAAAGACGACTGCCGAACTGATGACCATGAGTACAAAACCGCCCAGCGCCCGCGTCGCATAACGGCGTTCGTAGTACAGATAAAACAGGGCGGTTATCAGTGCGAACAGCACAAAGACTTCGTACAGGTTGCTGACTGGAATGTGGCCGATATCAGGGCCTAGCAAGTGGCCTTCGCGCCAGCGCACCAGCAAGCCGGTCACGCCTGCATAGACCGCGCCCCAGGTCAGGACAGTGCCCAGCCACGCAGCTGTCTTGCTGAAGATGCCTATCCAGTAGCAAATCATGCCCAGCACGAACAGCGCACACATCCACAAAATCGCCGACTGGGAAGAAAATAGATACTTCAAGAAAAAGACGCTTTCGGCGCGAGTGATATCGCCTTGGGCCAAGCCGCCGCCATTGCTATATAGCCATATGGCAAACACGGCGGTCAGCCCGCTAATGACCATCAGGGTGCGTAAAGGCCGCCATAGCCATGCCATCCAGCTGAGTCCAACCACGGCTCCACAGAGGATCAACTTTTCGTAGTAGTCCATGCTTTGACTGTAGGCCGTCAAAACATAGGCGGCCCCTACTGCCAACAACAGGAAAAATACAATGTCGCTCCAGTCGGGTTTGCCCCGTTGGCCGCGCGAATCGCCGCTGGCGGCCATGGATTCTTGCCACATCGGCATATTCGATTTGATGGTGGACTCGGACATTAGGTGAAACCTCGTTACGTAGAGAGGCGTTTGAAGGCCTCTTTGAAGCGGTCGAACTCATGATTGAAATCAAGTGTACGCCGTTGCGATGTCATGGCCGCCAGCATTTCGCTGCCCTGGCCTTGGGGTTTGATCCATACCCAAATCCGGCGATCGCGGATGTAGAACATGGAAAACACGCCTATGACCAAAAACAGACAGCCTAGGTAAACCGTATTCTTGCCCGGACTGCGCGCCACCTGGAACACACTGGCTTCGATTTGCTCGAAACCTTTCAGCGTCATGAATACTGGCGCCGGATAGTCCGGCAGGTTGGCCAGCGCCAGCAAGGTCATTTGCACCCATGCATCGGCATCCTGCCCCGCTTGACCTGTGTGATCGAGCGGCGGCTTGCCGGCCTGCTCGCGCAGAATGTCGCGCAATTCCATCAGGGACAACTGGATCATGGGAACAGCAAAGCCCAGAACCTTTTCACGGTCTTTTTCTGGCACCTTTTCTATAATGCCGTTGAACCCAGCCTTATAGAAGGTTTCCAGTGCACCTACAGCCGCCTTGTGCAGCAACGGCTGCTGCAGCTCGGTATTTGCATTTTTCGTCGAAAACCGCAATGCAGCTTCGTTCAACAGCGCGGGGTTGGCCAGCGCCGCACGTATATTCATGAACTCTACTACGGAATTATCCGCATCGGCGGGAATCCTGATATAGCGGTATGGTTGAGCGGCGGTTTCCCGCACCCCTGCCAGGAACACCAGGCTGCCATCCAGCATCAGCGGCAGCATATAGTTGGTGTATTCGTGCGCCTGCCCGTCGTTGCCAACAATTCGGTACTGGACGCTGGGACCGACGTTCCTGAGGTGGTCGTTCTTGGCGCCAGCAGCGCTGCCGGTTACGGACGCCACGTGCTCCATGACCGCTTTCGGCTGGGGAAGCGTGTCGCCCGACAGGTCTTCCACGTTGATAACGCGCAATCCGGAAAAATCAATGGCCAGCGGCATTTGCCCCTGGTTGCTGTTAACGGTGATTTCCGTCGGTTTACCCACCACGCCGTTAAAGTCGAAGGGCTTGTTGCCGGCACCCACCAAAGGGTAGCCCACCAGTTGCAACTTGCTGCCGCCATCGTCAAAGCTGGACTGATATACCGTGACCCCTTTATAGCGCAGCGGCTCGTTTACCTCGATGGTCTGGCTGAATGATTTGCCGGTATCGGGGTCGGTAACCTCGACTTCGCTTTTAAAGCTGCTGGGCATGCCGGTAGAGTAGTAATCCACCACGAACTTGTTCAGCTTCAGATTAAAGGGCAATGGCTGGACCAGAACGCCGTTATCCACACTGATAATGCCACTGCTGCTTTGGGCACCCTCGGGCACCAGCATATTGGCGCGGAAACTGGGATTAGCCGGCGAAAGGCGGCCTGAAACCGGCACTTCGGAAATCAGCATGTTATCGGTAATAGGCACTTTACCGCCCAACCATACCTGCAGGCGTACGGGCAACTCGCTATCGAGCAGACCGCCCACGCAAATGACCACAATAGCCGTGTGCGCAAAAATATAGCCAAGACGATTGGCGCTACCTTTTTTGGCGGCCAGGATCATGCTATCGCCATCCTGGCGCACCTTGAACTTGTACCCCTGCGACTTCAGCCACTGCTGAATGCGCAACAGATTCTCGGCAGGCGCCGCATTGCTTGTGGCTTCGACGCGGTGATGGAACGAACGCAGGCTGCTGCCGCGCACATACTCGCGAAATGAACGCGCGTCGCGCATCATTTTGGGAGAATTGCGCACTACGCATATCGAGGTGGACACCACCAGGAACGCCATGATCAGCAAGAACCACCAGCTATTGTAAATATGCCAGATGGAAAACTTATCGAAAATGGCGAACCAGAAAGGCCCGAACTGATCGATATAGGTATTGGCCGCCTGGTTTTGCTGCAGCACGGTGCCAATCAGGCTTGCCACGCAAATAAACATTAGCAGGCTGACCGCAAACCGCATCGAGCCTAACAGCTCGAATACGTCTGCGCCAACACGACGCGTGGAAGAAGAAGATTTCACAATGCAAATTTCATAAAAAAGGGGACGCCAAAGATAGCCTCCCCAGTCTTAGACTACTTGGTGCGGAAAAAGTTCCGCACTGCCGCATTCAGAATTAACGCAAGCCTGCGGCGTAATCAGCAACAGCAGCGATGTCGCCATCGGACATACGGTCGGCGATGTCGTGCATTTCCTGGCTATTGGCGCGGTCGTTGCTGCGGAAAAGCTTGAGCTGTTCAGCAATATATGTGGGGTGCTGGCCCGACAGACGAGGATACCTGCCTGGGACGCCCGCGCCGTTAGGCGAGTGACAACCCGCACAGGCTGGCACGTTGCGGTCAGGCAAACCGCCGCGCCAGATATGCTGCCCACGTTCCATGGTGGCTTCGTTGGAAGCCGTACCAGCCGTTTCCGCAGCCAGAGGCTGCTGCGTCAGGTAATACGCAATATTTTGCATATCTTCTGGCGTCAGGGGTGCGGCAAAGGCCGACATGACCGTATCAGCACCGCCGGCTCCGCGACGTGCGGCCGGGGCCTTGCCGTCTTTGGATTTGAAATCGCCCAGTTGCTTGACCAAGTACTCGTGCGGCTGGGCAGCAAGATTAGGATTGAGGGGAATCGTGCTGTTCCCGGCTGCGCCGTGACAACTGGCACAGGCTAATATGCCTCTGGCCATATCGCCATTGGCGTAAAGCTGTTCGCCTTTGGCGGCATCGGGCTTGGCAACCGCTATATCGGCGGCATAAGCAATGGAAACTGCGGAAGACCCCAGCAGCAAGCCGCTGGCAACTACCATTCTGGAAAGCATACGCTTCATGAAGACCTCGACGATCGCTATTCGATCCGGTGTCATAAACACCACAATGACAATGTCAAATCCACTTAAAGCAGGCCTTAAGGAAAATGACGCAACTGTTTCAAACGTGCGATTATACAATAGCGTTTATATTAAATCGTTCTAGGTACCTCTTGTGTCCATTCTGCATCGTGCTTCCTTCACCGTCTCTGCGGCTCGCCTTGACCAACTGCCGCCACCCACGACGGCCGAAGTCTGTTTTGTGGGCCGCTCCAATTGTGGCAAATCGTCCGCCATCAATGTATTAACCAACCAGCGCCGGCTGGCTTTTTCCAGTAAAACACCGGGCCGCACACGCCTGATCAACCTATTCGGCATCCCCGACCCCATCGAGCCTGGCGCCCATTTGGGATTTCTGGTCGACTTGCCTGGCTACGGTTATGCTTCAATAGGGCGCGAGGCACGCGAAGAATGGACTGAAGTCCTCGGCGACTACCTGCGCCAACGCTCCTCGCTGGCCGGCATAGTGCTGCTTATTGATATCCGGCGCGGCGTCACCGAACTGGATCGCCGCCTGGCCAACTGGATTGCCCCTACCCGCATTCCGGTGCTGGCACTGCTGACCAAGGCAGACAAATTTCCTTATGGCCAACGCATCAAAGCTGTTGCAGCGGTCAAAAAAGAACTCGCAGACATTGGCGCACTGAACGCCATGCCTTTTTCCGCGACGAAACGCTTAGGTATCGATACCGCCTCTGCGCAAATTGAAAATTGGATCTCTCCGAAGGTTGTTCCATGACATCGTTTATTCTTTCCGCCGACTTTCCTGCCGCCCGTCCTCGCCGCAATCGCCGCGACGATTTTTCACGTCGCCTGGTACGCGAAAATGTACTGACAGCGCATGACCTGATCTATCCCGTGTTTGTCATG
Source organism: Pollutimonas bauzanensis (assembly GCF_040393045.1). Lineage (GTDB taxonomy): Bacteria > Pseudomonadota > Gammaproteobacteria > Burkholderiales > Burkholderiaceae_B > Pollutimonas > Pollutimonas bauzanensis_A. The sequence goes on from NZ_JBEBUX010000081.1 coordinate 16,995, forward strand.
GAAGGAAAAGGCATACAAGAGCCAGTGCCGTCCATGCCTGGCGTCGTGCGTTATTCGCCCGACACGCTGCTGAAGGTCGCGGAAGAATGCGTAGCCCTGCAAATACCCGTTATTGCGCTGTTTCCCGTTATCGATGCAAGCCTGAAAACACCCGACGGCATCGAAGCGGCCAACCCCGACGGCCTCATTCCACGCGTAGTGGCCGAGCTTAAAAAGCGCTTTCCAGAACTAGGCGTGTTGACCGATGTGGCGCTGGACCCTTACACCAGCCATGGCCAGGATGGCATCATCGACGAAGATGGCTATGTGCTTAACGAACCTACTGTGGAAATCCTGACGCGTCAGGCGCTAACGCAGGCGCATGCCGGCGTTGACATCGTTGCGCCCAGCGACATGATGGATGGCCGCATTGGCGCGATTCGCCAGGCGCTTGAGTCTGAACAGCATATCTACACACGCATCATGGCGTACTCGGCAAAGTATGCCAGCGCGTTTTATGGACCGTTCCGGGACGCCGTAGGGTCGGCAACGAACCTGGGCAAGTCCAATAAATTCACATACCAGATGGATCCGGCTAATCGCAACGAGGCCTTGCGCGAAGTGGCCGCCGATATCCGCGAAGGTGCGGATATGGTCATGGTGAAGCCAGGCATGCCTTATCTGGATGTGTTGCGCGATGTGAAGAATGCGTTTGGAATGCCGACGTATGCCTACCAGGTTAGCGGTGAATACGCGATGATCAAGGCTGCAGCAGCGAATGGCTGGCTGGATCACGATAAGGTGATGATGGAGTCGTTGCTGGCGTTTAAGCGGGCTGGCGGTGATGGTGTGCTGACGTATTTCGCGATTGCGGCGGCGAAGTTGCTGAAGGAGCAGGCGTAGTACTTGTTTAGCTGAAGGTTTAGTTCAGGGCGACGTGGATGGTTTACACGTCGCCTTTTCTTTGCTTGTTTCTATAGCTGGTTTAT
>NZ_JBEBUX010000082.1:0-17861 GCF_040393045.1 Pollutimonas bauzanensis
CTACCCCCCATATCCGGCGTGCGCGGACCGTCGGCCACTACGGCTTCGATGGCGTCAAGAACGGCCTGGGCTGCCTGTTTATACAATGGATTCCCCTTGCCCAAATGTTCCAGCATCAGGGCGGCAGACCAAATCTGTCCAATCGGATTAGCAATTCCGCGTCCGGCAATGTCCGGTGCTGAGCCGTGAACGGGCTCGAACAAGGAGGGGTAACAACGGTCGGGATTCAGGTTAGCCGATGGCGCGATGCCTATGGTGCCGGTGCAGGCAGGACCCAGATCGGACAGAATGTCACCAAACAAATTGGAAGCCACGACCACATCGAACCAATCGGGATGCTGCACGAAGTGTGCGCACAGAATATCAATATGGTATTTGTCCACAGTAACTTCGGGATAGTTACGCGCCATGGCTTCGACGCGTTGATCCCAATACGGCATCGTGATTGCTATGCCATTGGACTTGGTAGCGGATGTTAAATGCTTACGAGGCCGGCTATTGGCAAGTTCAAATGCAAACTTCAGTATGCGGTCAACACCGGTACGGCTGAATACCGATTCCTGCATCACGAACTCACGGTCGGTTCCAGGAAACATGTGCCCACCCACCGAGGAATACTCCCCTTCAGTGTTCTCACGAACCACAATAAAGTCAATGTCGCCGGGCTGGCGATTCGCCAAGGGACTGGGTATGCCGCGCATCAAGCGCACAGGTCGCAAATTCACGTATTGATCGAACTCACGTCGCATGGTGATCAGAGACTCCCATACGGCAATGTGATCGGGAACAATATCGGGCGCACCGATGGCGCCAAAGAATATGGCCTCGTGACTACCTATTTGATCCTTCCAGTCGGCGGGCATCATTACGCCATGCTTAAGATAATACTGGCTGCTCCAGTCAAAATGATCAAAAGCCATTTGAATGCCGAATCGCTTGCTAACAGCTTCCAGGACTCGTAGCCCTTCAGCCATCACCTCGGTCCCGATTCCATCGCCGGGAATCACAGCAATTTTGTGTGTAATGCTCATCGTGTTCGCTTAAAAAGTGCCAAACCATCAAAAGAAACCAGACAAAGGTTTCAATTGACTGTAATGCGTTCCACTTGTTACAGGAAGTCCAAATAGGCGAAGGCCACTTCCACTTTAGCGAACCCCAGATGAAATAGGGCGCGGAATGTCTATTCAGCGTGCGCTAGCAAACTCACTATCCAAAGGCCGCGAGCCGGGCTCGCAAAATGAATTGCAGCTGGTTTCAGCTTAAGATCGTCTTCTTTTAGGACGAGGCTAAGAACACAAGACTTTGTCTCGCAGTGAGTACAAACGGCAAGCGCATAAATCTACAACAATCGACGCAACCGTCAACGGATTCGTATCGAATCAATGGGTACTACCAGAGAAGCAGGACACGCCGAGGAGCGCTACCAACCTTAGCATGCATAAAAGATTATTAACGAATGGATTGATCGGAAAACGACGACAGAAAATCGCTTCCCGAAAACCCTTGTCATTCTCCCAATTCAAGCCGGAAGATTCTTAAATAACGAATACCCCACAGCCCGCCCTACCCCACGTCGCAGTCCTTCCAAACGCAAGGCCTGCCCTAGCGTGATATTTGCAAGGTTCACATCCGCTCCGAAATCCTCAATCAAAGTAGCGTGCTGCTGCGGAAAACGATAAGGATCCGCCTCGATCAAAATCCGATCAAACCAGGAACTATCCTTCAACGCCTGGATTTCATCCAAAGAAGTCGCAGCCAGCAAATCAAGCTCAGACTGCTCAAGAGTGATGTAATCGATCCCCAGTTCAGTCATGTCATCAACAATAGTGCTCAGCTCCTCAAGCTTCATGGGCGTTTCAGGGTCCTTGGCGCCAAATTCGTACACGATCTCTATGCCTTGGCGTTGCAGGCTGCTGATAGCCTGCATTCTTTCTTCGCGAGTCAGCGTGACGCAATTTTCAGAGACCTCCAACGCAGAAAACCCCAAGCTTCGCAGCAGGCGCACCATGCCATCAAGATCATTACGACGCCAAGCGTATTCGAACAGTATGCCGCCTGCGTAAACCGATACCCCAAAGTCCTTGTAGCAGCGTATGGCCTGCTGCATGGTTGCGTTAGGCACAAGCAAGGGATTGAGGGCGAAAATTTTTGCGTAATCGATGTAGTCGGCGGCGCATTCCAATACGTTGCGGATGCCGGATTCGCTGCCGCCCCAACCGAAAGTATCGGGTCCAAAATCGATGATGGACGTAAGACCGCGCTTGCGCGGCTTGGCTTCGCGCGCAGGTAATGCCAGCAGGCTACCCTCGTTGGCAACGAATTTTTCTGTCGGGTTTGTGAGGTTCATGCATATTCCTTTATGTTGTCGGGGTAGCCGTTTACGAGCGTAGGCAGATAGTGGTTGCGTGCGATCGGCAGGTCCGTATGTACGCCAGCGCTCTGTCCACCGCCTGTGGCGCCAGGCCCAGGTAGCTACGATGGTCAAGCAAGCCGTCGAGCTGGGCTTCAGTCAAGTGCTTCGCGACTTCGGGGCTGTCCAGCAGCGCCTGCTTGAAACTGACATGATGGGCTTTGCATTGCTTGGCGGCTTCGCGTACCTGAGCATGCGCTTTGTGTTTTCCAATGGCCCGACCCAATTCAAACATGATGCGCTCCGCCATGATGAGTCCGCCGCTACGGCCCAGATTGCGATCCATGTTCTCTGGGTTGACTATCAGGCCATCAAGCAGCCCTTCGGCCGCTGCCAGCAACTTCTCCATATGGGTAGCGATCGAGGCAAGCGAGCTGTCATTGCTGATCTGGTCCCGTTCGTAGATGGACACCATCCAGTCAAGCAGCACGCCGGATTCGTGACTGATCTGGCGAGATAGACCGATGATGGCGGTTGCTTTCCTGGGGTTGGATTTATGCGGCATGGTGCTCGATCCGACTTCTTGGTTGCCTTCGTCCAGCTCGCCGAAATCGTCGCCCTGGAGCAGGAAAATATCCTGGGCCATTCGCGCCATGCTTTTGGCCGCGATGGCGATGAGGCAGCCCCATTCCGCGTGCTTGTCCCGGGTGCCCTTCCAGTCGGCGGCATCGGGTGGCCCGAAGCCGAGCTCGGCCATTGTCTGGGCCTCGACGTCGAAACCGTGGCTGCCCAACGCGGCATAAGTGCCAACGGCGCCTGCCAGCACGCCGGTGTTTGTTCGCTCCAGCCAGCCGTGCATGCGCTCAAGATTGCGGCGATTTTCCAGCATCCAGGTCGAGGCCTTCAGTCCGAAAGTAATCGGCAGCGCGTGGCGGCCGACTGTTCTGCCCATCATAGGTGTGCTGCGATGCGTCTCGCACATCCTCATCAAGATAGCCTCGATCCGCAGCATTTGCGTACTGAAGCGCAGCATCGCCTCGCGCATTTGGATAATTTGCGTGGTCAAGCGTATGTCGGGCGTGGTGGCGCCGAAATGCAAAAAGGCGGCGACATCGTCGCCCAGCACCTCGGACCAAGTGGTCAAAAGCGCAACCAAAGGGTGCCCGACCTTGTCGGCGTTCTTGCGGATGGCGGCTTCCGGCACGAGGTCCGGCTGCGCCTTGGCGCTGATGACGTCGGCGGCGGCTTGGGGAATAATGCCCTGCGCAGCTTGCGCTCGCGCAAGAGCTGCCTCGATGTCCATGATGATGGCAACGGTGGCGCGTTCTCCAAAAATATCGTTCATATGTTTCACTCTTGCTGAAGATCCAACTTCTTGATGACCTTGGCCCAACCCCGCTGTTGAAGATCAAGCCAGGCGCCAAAGGTCGAGGGGTCTTCGGCCACGGGCGTGAAGCCGATCTCGATCAGGCTGCGCTGAACCTCTTCTTTGGCGAGAATTTGCGTGATGGCCTGCTGCATGCGTGCTGTTATCTCGGGCGGGGCGCCTTTGAGGCCGACCAGGCCTATCCACAACTCGACATCGAAGTCGCCATAGCCGGCTTCGGTGAAAGTGGGAACGTCGGGTGCCTGGCTGTTCCGGGTAGCGCCAGTCTGCGCCAGCGCGCGAAGCTGGCCGCTTCGGATATGGTTCAACACGGGGGCAAGTCCAATAAAACCGACATCGATACGCCCCGACACCATGTCGACGATGGACTGGCCGCCCCCTTTATAGGGGATATGCTGCATGTCGATGCCGGTTTGTTGTTTGAATACTTCGCCGGCAAGGTGATGGACCGAACCCGTGCTTGAGGCCGCGTAGGTCAATTGGTCGGGCTTCAATTGAGCCAGCTCGACCAGCCCGCGCACCGAATCGACCGGGATCTTGCTGTTCACCACCACGACCTCCGGCGAAGTGGCAATCTTGGCCACCGGCGTGAACTCACTCATTTTCCACTTGAGTGACTCCTTCAACAAGGGTTGGATAGGAATGGAGTCGGTAATAAGTGCAAAGCTGTAACCGTCTGGTTTTGCGCGGGCAAGTTCGTTCATGCCGACTGCGCCCGCTGCGCCACCCCGGTTTTCGACAATGACGGTCTGTTTTAGCACTTTCCCGAGCTGATCGGCGACGATGCGACCGACGATATCCGTTGCCCCGCCCGGTGCAAACGGAACAATCAACGTAACCGGCTTTTCCGGCCATTGGGCGGCCTGCACCGGAACAGCGCCCCCTAGGCTCATGGACAATGCCACGATAGCGGCAGCGAACTGTCTACGATTCATGGTGATTCTCTCTATTAAGTTTATGGACGAAGTATGCCCAAGTCAGCTATAAGTTAAAAATAGAAAAATGTGCTCATGTGATAACTACAGGCTTTCATGACAACGCAATCCTCTTCCTTCCGAATTTCCCAGCTCCGGTTCCGCAACCTGCGCTTGCTACAGTTAATCGATGAGCACGGATCGGTGCGTCGCGCGGCCGAGCATCTGCATGTGACGCAACCAGCAGCCAGCGCCATGCTGCAAGAGATCGAACAGGCGCTTGGCATAGCGCTGTTCGTCCGATCGCGCAGCGGTATGACCCCGACACCGGCGGTCAGAGCTCTGCTTCGTCGTGTGCAGGTCATCGGTAATGAATTGGGAGCGATCGAGGCAGAGGCGCTCGCACTGGCCACCCATTCGCGCGAGCTATTTCGCGTGGGCGTACTCCCGCGCAGTATGCAGAACATCATGCCCGGCGTGTTGGCGCGCGTGGTGCAGAATAACCATGGCGTGGAGTTCTCACTGACCGAGGCCACATCTGACGTGCTACTTGAGGCCTTGTCCAAAGGCGAACTGGATTGCGTCGTGGGGCGCTTGACCCGCGACGTGGGTCAAGGATCGGCAGACCGCAATTTATTCCTGCTGGAAGCACTCTACGAAGAAGGAATGTGCATTGTGGCCGCCAATGGCCATCCCCTGGCAAAACGCAAAAAGCTTACCCTGGTCGACTTGTCCGACTGCGCCTGGGTCTTGCCGCCGCCCGGCTCCGTAACTCGCAATCTCCTTATCGACGAGTTTCTTCATGCGGGATTGGCGCCGCCGTCACCACTGATTCAATCGTCAAGTTTCCTGTCCAACCTAAGCCTGGTTGAACAAGGCGGACTGGTCACCGTCTCCCCGACTTCAGCGGCCGAGAAATACCAGCAGTTCCGAGGCATCAAAATCCTGGACATCACGCTGAACATGCCGCTGCCTCCTATTTCGTTAATTTGGTCGCAAGCCAGGAAAATGCAGGGCACATTGCAAACCTTGCGTGACGAACTCCGCATTGAAATCGGCCATCCCCACGCGAGTAGCGCCGCAAGCCGACGCCGGCGCAACGCCAAGGCCACGCCACGGGCGTAGCCGAGCCCCGCACGCACTACCGCTTTAATTCCCACCAAGGTCGGCGCCAGATAATTCAGCGCCGCGCAGATCCACGCTGTAGGCGAAGTGCTGCACGTCACGAAGGACTTGGCCTCGGATGGTATGACTATGGTGTGCGTAACCCACGAGATGAACTTCGCCAAGGATGTAGCCGATCGCATCTGGTTCATGGATCAGGGTCAGATCCTGGAAAAATCCACACCAGCCGAGTTATTTTCAGCGCCTAAGCATACGCGTGCCCAAAAATTCCTAGCGGATATCCTTCATTAACATGTAGACGACGACACACTCAACTTGGCCACTACGAGCAACAGCCTTCATCGCATCCATAGATCCATTTCCGGCCCTTCCGGTTTGAGCATTGTTTGGGTTTTACGAACAGTGTTGATTGGATTTGCCTGTTTATCTGCAAAGCTAACCCCCTTATAGTCGCTTCATGATCAACACCGGATCTAAACAATTCGTTAATCGAGGTAGTTTTAGTTATGCAAAATCGTGATGTTGTCTTCCCATCGGGCCGCCGTGCTTTGTATGACCGGAATCGCTATTCCCCCGCAATACGATCCAATGGCTTTTTATTCGTATCTGGACAAGTGGGTAGCCGCGAGGATGGCTCCCCCGAGCCCGATTTGGCAGCACAGGTTCGACTCGCCTTTGATAATCTGAATGCGATCCTTAAGGAGGCAGGCAGCTCATTCGATGATGTGATCGACGTCACCGCCTTCATCGTCGATCCCGAGTCAAAATTCGAAACTATCTGGAAGATCGTCCCAGAGTATTGGGGGAGCGCACCTCACCCAACGTTAACCGCAGTTGGTGTAACTTGGCTTTATGGATTCGACTTCGAGATTAAGGTAATCGCAAAATTACCGGAAGCCACAAGCACCTGATCGGTGCTCCCCACAACTTACTCATCAGTCAACGTCACTGTCTATGGGGCTACCCCAAGACATCCCGTGCGATCCGGATAACGGGTATTCAGTTCGGCCGCCGCACGAAGGATATATGAGGCCACCTCTCGCGAAGTCAGCTGCTCAAACGCCGCCGGGATCATAATCGATCCCGCTTTTTTCTCAGCAAAGGATGCAGTAATGACCCAAAAATTTGGCTCCAAAACAACGGCCGACGAAGTGCTTACGGGCCTTAATCTCAAGGGAAAGCGATTTCTGATTACGGGTGCATCGTCGGGCATTGGGTTCGAAACCGCTCGCTCACTCGTTTCTCACGGCGCTAGCGTCGTCGGCACGGCCAGGAATCTCGCAAAAGCGGAACTAGTCACTACTTCGATCCGTGACGCCGCGTTGCGAGGAGGTGGCAGCCTAGCGTGGATCGAGCTCGATCTCGCATCCTTGCAAAGCGTTCGCGCCTGCGCGGATAAGCTGTTGGCTGATGGCCAGCCGTTCGACGTCATCATCGCCAACGCTGGCGTAATGGCAACGCCGTTCGATCGGACCGTCGACGGCTTTGAAGTCCAATTCGCAACGAACTATCTTGGTCATTTTGCTTTAATCAACCGGATCGAGCGGCTGCTCGCCAATAACGGGCGCTTGGTGGTGCTGTCGTCCCAAGCTCATCGCGTCGCCGATGTGGACCTGGACGATCCAAGTTTCGAGCAACAGGCATACGACCCATTTGTCGCCTATGGCCGATCGAAAACGGCCACTTCCCTCTTTGCAACGGAATTCGATAAACGGCATCGCGATCGGGGCATCCGCGCTGCTTCAGTGATGCCGGGAAACAGTCTCACGGATCTCGCCCGTCATTTCTCGCCGGAAGACTTGCAAGGTCTTTTCGAGACCGTCGGCAAAGCGCGCGCCGAAGCGGGCCTTGGGCCAGCAGAGCTGAAAGAAATCCCTCAGGCAGCGGCAACAACACTCTGGACTGCGATCGTGGCTGACAAAGACGAAATCGGCGGACACTATCTCGAAGATTGCGCGATCGCGCCGATCAATGACTCGCCCAACCCGTTTGCCGACGGCGTCAGGTCGTATGCGCTCGATGCGAACAGGGCTGAACTGCTTTGGGCGAAAAGCGAGCAGCTGATAAGCGCTGCGTCGTGAGGGATACGTACCCATGGCAGTAAACGGCATCATTGGCACTTGCAAGGTGATCAACAGGAAGCGCTACCCGTTTATGTGCTTCCAGCTGGCGTATCTTCATAGCAAGCCATAATCTGCGCACGATCCAGCCCTCCTACGAATTCAGTTCTTCGGTCAAGTGGTGGCGCAGCACACTTGTCAGGAAGCTGCGGCTTTCGTTTTCAAACAGACCGATATTGCGGCAAGCGAGCTCGTCATCAAAGGGAATGACCCGCAGACCCTTGTCCTTCTCCCAGTTAGCGCCTGGAAACAAAGGAAGTATTGTTACGCCTAAGTCGTCGCGCACCAGGTCGACGATAGTTCGCATCGCGTTCATTTCCAGGAAATTGTTCATCTTTAAGCGTTGCCGCCGCATGAATCGATCGATAAGCACACCCGTGGTTGACGCCAGCGAAACACGCAAGAATAATTTTTCGGCCAAGAGCGCTCGTATATCCAATGTCTCGTTCGCGTGTGCGCTGGCAAGAAAGACCAGGGGCTCGCGGTACAAGTGCGTCCAAAGAACGCCGGCCGGTGTCTTATGGGCACTCTTCACCGAAAGTGCAGCGTCCAATTCGCCCTCTTTCACGCGCGTGGGCAAGTCGCCTGAATAGCTCACGCCTGGCTGCACGAGTACGTTGGGATGACGCGCGCGCATCTTGAGTACTGATCGCACGACCAGCCCCATGGAGGTAGCAATAGAAGCAACCTTCAAAGACCCGGACAAGTTGCTCTGGTCCGGGTCCGTATGCTGCATTTGGTCGCACAGTTTCAGCATCTGAACCGCCAAGGGTAGCAAGCGGTGTCCGCGCTGGTTCAGGGAAATGCCTTTTCCTATCCTGTCCACCACAGAGTATCCAAGATAAGTCTCCAACGCCTGGATTTGCAGGCCGACGGCGGTCGGCGTCAGTGAAACCTGCTCGGAGGCGGCGACAAAAGAGCCGTGCCGCGCCACTTCTACGAACGTACGAAAAAAGCGAATATTGCTCAATGTAGCCTCCAGGCCAATTTATCAATCAAGTTTTTCTTGGTTATCTTTGAATTTATTCTAGGTTTACTATTTGATCAAGTTGCCACAGAATGATCAACAACGCGAGACATTCCAGTGCGGTGTGCAACGAGGGGAGGACGATTTGAAAAAACCTACTGATACTTCTTCAAGCAAGACCAGGTTGTTCCACCAGGGCGAAACAGGTGGGCCCACCATGCCGCGACGGCGATTGATGCTTACCGGCGTTGGCGCTGCGGCCTTGGGCAGCCTAAGCGTGATAAGACAAGTACATGCTCAGAGCAAGCCTTTTTATAAGGACGACACGCCTATCGAATTAATCGTGCCTGGCGGTCCCGGTGCAGGTACCGACGTCGTCGCACGAATCGCCGCACGCGGTATTGCGCAGCAGCTTAATAACCGGGTCGTGGTCAAGAATTTGCCCGGCGCGGCAGGAATCATTGCCGCTCAGGCGGCTGCCCGCGCCAAGCCCAATGGCTACAACCTATTCTTCGGCATCACTGGCACCCATACGGTGAACCAGTTCCTGTACGACAATTTGCCTTACGACCCGCAAAAAGACTTTGAACCCATATCGCTGGTATGCAAGTACAACAATGTCCTGGTCGTGCGGCCCGATTTCGAGGCACAGAACTTCAAGGACTTTATCGCCCTTGTCCGTGCCAATCCAGGCAAGTATTTTTATGGCATCACCCTGACAGGCAGCTCCAGCAACTTGGCCATGGAGTTTCTTAAAAGCGAGGCCGGGCTCGACTTGCCAGGTGTCCCCTATGGCAGTGGTGCGGTTGCAGTAACCGATTTTCTGGGCGGGCAATATCCCGTCCTTATGGATACGGTCATCAACCAATTACCTCACATCAAGGCGGGTCGGGCAATTCCGCTGGCGACCACAGGCGGCGTGCGCTCACATGTGTTGCCTGACACCCCCACCATTTCAGAGAGCGGCTATCCGCAGGTGGTATCCATCGGCTGGGGCGGCGTCATGGCCCCAGCAGGTACGCCACAAATGGCCATTGACGAGGTAAGCAACGCCCTCAAGGCTGTCTTGGCTTCGCCGATATTCGACGACCTGAAGGCGGCGGGCCTGGAAACCGAATACACCACGCCGGCGCAAATGGCCAAGTTCATCGCAGAGACTTCGGCCAAGTCCGCCCGTATTGTGAAGGCAGGCAATATCAAGCCGGCCACCTGAGGATAGCGCTGATGACAATCAAACATTCGCCAGCTCGTCGCAGCGCACTCAAGGCCCTTGGGGTACCTGCACTGCTGGGGCTCTGTCCACCAAGCGTGCGCGCACAAGGCTTCCCCTCGCATTCCATCACCCTGATCTGTCCCTTTGGTGCGGGTGGATCTGTCGATCAGTACATGCGCGTACTGTCCCAAACCGCGTCCCGGCACTTCGGACAGAGCATCGTTATCGACAACAAGCCCGGTGCTGGCGGAGCTTTGTCTGCCGCCATACTATCCAAAGTACGCCCCGACGGCTATACCCTGGGCATGTTGTCCAGTTCGGCGTTTCGTGCGCCATGGCTCGAGCCTAAGATGGCCTTTTCGCCACTTACAGACTTCTCGTACATCATTGGCATGACAAGTCTTGAGTTCTGTGCCGTGGTGCGTGCTGACTCGCCAATCAAGTCTTTTGCGCAGTTCATGGAAATTGGCAAGGAAAAGCCCGGCTCCATCCAGTACGCGGCGGGCGACCCCACGACGTCTGTGCCCATTACCATGGTGTCGATCCAGAAAAAGTACGGCGTCGAATTCCAGCATATTCCTTATAAAAGCGGCGCTGACATGGCGGTGGCGCTGGCTGGCGGACATGTCGATGCGGTAATTGATTCCGTCGGCACATACGTTCCCTACATCAGGAGTGGCAAGCTGCGCCTGCTGGGCGCATTGGGGGAAACGCGCTTCAAGGCGTGGCCTGACGTGCCCACCGCGCGGGAACAAGGATATGACGTAGTTCTCAGTTCCCCTCTGGGTATTGCCGGCCCGGCCGGGTTACCCGTCGACATCGTGCAACGCTTGCATGACGGTTTTCGCCGAGCGATGCAGGACCCAGAAACCACCGCCGTACTCGATACCCTGAACCAGCCGGAATGGTATCGAGACCCCGCCGCGTTCGAGGCATATGCGCATGCTGCTTATAAAGAATCTGGCGACCTGCTCAAGAATGCAGGACTGATTTAGTTAAACCGAACACAACATAGACACAAGAATGACTACCCCATTTCCCCTTATTGAAATTTCAGGTTCACCCGAGCAACGCGGCAAACAATATGGCAAGCAGGCCGCCGACCGCATCTACAAAGGTATAGAACACTACACGGGCCAGATCGAAAAGCTCTCCCTTACGCGCGCAGCCCTTGAGTCGATTGTTCGCGACTACTTGCCAGTCATGGAAAAGTTCGACCCCAACCATGTTGTTGAACTTCGAGGCATTGCAATGGGCGCCGACATCTCGTTCGAAGACGTTGTGCTGCTCAACGCCCGAACGGAAATCCTGAAGCTTGCGGCCTACCCGGCCTTGCGCGAATCCCTGATAGGCGCGGGTGACCTGGATGGTTGCACAGGTCTGGTCGTCCTGCCCGAGGCATCGGCCAACGGGCAAATTATTCACGCCCAAAACTGGGACTGGAAAATGGAGTGCGCCGAGACGGCCGTAGTCTTGCGCATTCGCCGGGATGACGGACCTGACATCCTGACGTTCACCGAGGCCGGGGCGCTGGCGCGCTCGGGCCTCAACAACGCAGGCATATCGTTGACTGCCAACTACTTGGAGTCAAGCATCGACTATCAAAAGGTTGGTGTGCCGCTACCACTGATTCGTCGCCGAATTCTGGAGAACCAGCACTATGCGATGGCGATCCACGCTACCTATCTAACGCCGAAATCAGGATCGAACAACATCATGCTGGGCCACGAAGGTGGTGTTGCGATCAATTTTGAGTGCGCGCCGGACGAGACATTCGTGACGCATGCGGAGCGCGGCCTGATCGTGCACGCCAATCACTGGCAGAGTCAGGTTGCCTTGGGCAAGTTCAAGGATGTGGGCATTGCCACCACGCCCGACTCCCTATACCGTGACCTGCGCGTGCGCTCGCTGCTGGAACCGCAGCTTGGGAAGATCGACATAGCGGCAGTAAAGGCTGCCTTGCTAGACGATTTCGCCACGCCCTGGGCCGTTTGCCGCCCCCCGCGCCTGAATCTTGCTAGCAACCTGAGCGCCACCGTGGCAACGGTTGTGATGCGACCGGTTGACCGGATTATGGAGATCGCAGCGCTTCCAGCCCTGGATTCCACGTTCACGTCGTACGGCTTCAGCGACTAACCTGATCACGAGGAGAATCATGCCTTTCGCTTACCCCCAAGTCACCCGCAGTCCTCATGTGGGCGCGGAAAGTCCGCAAGCGCCCGCCTGGCCGGGAAATGCACGGTGCGTAGTCGCGTTTACCGTAGATTTCGATGGAACAGGTAATGAGGTAGGCAAAGGGCTGGAACCTTTCGGCGCTCACTCCGCCGGTCGCTACTCCGCTCGGCGCGGTATTGCACGCCATCTCGACATGCTCGAACGGCTCGCCATCCCCGCTACGTTCTTCGTGCCGGGCTACGATGCAGAATGTTCCCCCGAAGCCATTCGAAGTATCGCGCAAGCAGGCCACGAAATCGGTGCGCATGGCTATGTACATGAGGGGATGCTGCTTGAACCCGAGGAAGAAGTGCGCCGCCTGACACTCACGCACACCATTCTTAGCGACTTGCTCGGTGTATCTCCTCGCGGCTGGCGCTCACCTTCGGGTCAAAAAACCAGTGTCACCCTTCCCACACTGAAAAGCCTGGGCTACGCCTACGACAGCAGTGACAAAGATGCCGACTCGCCGTATATGCTCGATATCGGCGGCGGACAATCGATGGTCGAAATTCCTAACAATACCTACAGCCTTGATGATTTTCCCTTCTTCAATTTTTCCATGACGCCTGTCTCCGAGGTCGTCGATCAGTGGAAACGTGAATTCGACTTGCGTTACGCGGAAGGCGGGTTCTTCATGCTAACGGTACATCCTCGATCGGGTTGGGGTTCGGGTACGCCAAGCCGTACGAACGCCATTGAAGAGACTTTGCGCTATATCCAGCGCCACCGCGACGTCCACTTCGTCCGGCTGATTGACCTATACGAGCATGTCAGCCAGGCTCCCCAATATTTTGATGAGGTACGGATATGAGCTTGCAAGCTAAATTAGCGCAGTGCCCGGTGGTTATCGGCGTTAACATGGATACTGAATCCCTGGATGCCACGAACGCAGGCAAAGGCGGACTTTTTGGACGTCATTCTTATGGACGCTATGGGGCGCGCGAAGGGATCTGGCGCTTGCTGGACGAGTTCCAGCAAACGGGTGTTCAAGTCACCTTCTTCATGGTTCCGGATGATGCTCAGCGACACTTGCACATTGTTGACGCGGTTCTCAAGCAGGGTCATGAAATCGCGGTACGGGGCAAGGTAAAGGCCGAAGCGGGAGGGCCATCGACCCTCGAGTTCCTGGAGCAAGATCGCGACAGGCTGCAGCAAATAACCGGCCACCGACCCGTGGGCTGGCGTGCGGCCAACGGCTTAGTCACCGAGCAAACGCTTCCCGCGTTGGCGGACTTGGGCTATGTGTATGACAGCAGCGCGCAAGACGACGACGTGCCATATGTGATGCAAGGGCCTTCGGGATCAACACTGGTTGAACTGCCGGTGTTCGACTACCTGACCGACGCCACTTTTTATACGCACCGTCATACCGACGTACGCGTACGTAAAGCTTGGGCTGAAGAGGCTGACGCCCAATACTGTGCGGGCGGATATATCAACCTTACGCTGCACACCCGGGGTGATGTCGGCTCATCCCGCCTGCCCCGTGTACAGGCCGTAGGCGATTTCATCCGAGCAATGATACGGCGTCCAGGCGTGGCGTTTTATCGCGCTGCAGACTTGGCTTCAGCTTGGAAGGAAACCAGCGCTTCCACTGAAGCTTTCCCTACATGCCGGGCGCCGCAGATCTAGCACTAGGCAGATACGGAGCTTAGAATCCAGTCTCTAAGCGCAGATATTTTTGGATTGTCGTGGTGCGTTTCTGGGTAGACCAGATAATAGGCAAACGTTTCCATATGGGTCGGTTTTGCTAGCCTGATAAGGCGACCCTCGTCTACCTCGAGCGCCACCATCGCAGCCGGGAGCAGACCGACACCTTGGCCTGCGATCACGGCACTCAAGAGCAGCCCAGTATCATCCAGGGAAGATCCGCGAGGCGGTCCAACTTCGTCAATGCCTTGCGCTTGAAACCACAGGCTCCAACCTTTGCGATCAGCGTCGTGAACCTGCGGCCACCTAGTCAACTCGTCAGGAGATTCGGGCATACCGAAGCGTTCTACCAGTGCAGGCGCGGCAACGGGCACCATCTCGACAGAAACGAGGCGGTAGCTCCGTAACCCAGGGTACCGTCCTGTGCCATGGCGCACGGCGACATCAACACTGTCACGGGAAAAATCCACGAGCGCACTACTGGTGAGGACCTGGAGGTCGATACTGGGGTGAGCCTCGTGGAAAGAATTCAAGCGTGGAATCAACCAGGCCGAGGCAAAAAATGGAGTAACGCTGAGAGTCAGGATACCAGCGTCAGCGGAGATGGCCATGCGCTTGGAGGCTTCGGCGATTTGACGGAAAGCATTTCTGATGGGCGGCAGATAGCTCCGCCCTGCCTGGGTCAAGAGGATACCCCTATTCACTCGCTTGAAGAGCTTCACGCCCAGATGATCTTCCAGGACTTTGAGCATTTGGCTGACAGCTCCTGGCGTCACACACAGCTCCTCCGCCGCGAGCTTCACAGAGAGATGTCGAGCAGCAGATTCAAACGCCCGCAAAGCATTCAAGGGCGGAAATTTTCGATAAACCATTTAGATTATCTAATCAATATGAAGTAGAAAATATGGTTTGTTCGTCACTATATATGGCAAGTATAGTGGCTTTAATCACTTAACAACGCAAATTTAAATATATTTCAACTAAGCCATTTAATAAGATTAACGTTGGCGTATCCAGCGCTTATTGAAGCGATAACTCGAAGCTGCCCAAGGAGATCAGAATTGACGGTCAAAGCCACTTCTTTGCATTATCTAGAACTCGCGGAGGCTGCTACGCTGATCCGAAATCGGGAAATTTCTTCATATGAGTTGACGCGCTTACTTTTAGAACGCATTACTGCGCTTGATGGTGAGCTACACAGTTATGCGCTGGTAATGGCAGATGCCGCGCTCGCACAAGCAGAAGCGGCGGACGCAGAAACCGCGACGGGAATTTCTCGCGGACCGTTGCATGGCGTCCCTATCGCAATCAAGGATTTGTGCCAGGTCAAAGGCTTTCCGACCGGTGCCGGGATGACAGTTCACCAGCATGTCGTATCTGACGAAGACGCAACGATTGTGCAGCGCTTAAAAGACGGCGGAGCTGTTTTGCTGGGCAAGTCACAGCTCACCGAGGGTGCTTATTCCGATCACCACCCATCCATTACACCGCCTCGAAATCCATGGAATGCCGGTTATTGGCCCGGCATTTCGTCCAGCGGTTCCGGCGCGGCTACAGCAGCCGGTCTATGCTACGGCTCACTGGCATCCGATACCGGGGGCTCCATCCGCTGGCCGGCGGCCGCGAACGGCGTTACCGGGCTGAAACCGACTTGGGGCCGGGTCAGTCGCTACGGCGTCTTCGAGCTGGCACCCTCGCTAGACCATGTCGGAACAATGGCCCGTAGCGCAGTGGACGCAGGAATACTGCTCGGCGCAATCGCTGGCAACGATCCGAAAGACCCTACGTCGCTGCTGGAGCCTGTGCCAAACTATCTGGCGACAATCACAGACGATCTACGTGGGTTGCGGATCGGCGTTGACCCCGCTTGGAACAGCATTGATGTCGATGCCGGTACCCAGGCAGCTCTTGCTGAAGCAATCAGGGCGTTCTCGGACCTTGGAGCGGAGATGGTAAATATACAGTTTCCCGATGTTGCTCAGACTGTCGCCGATTGGGTACCCAATTGCGCCATTGAGGCCGCCGTCGCGCACAAGGCTACCTATCCTGAACAGAAAAGCCAGTATGGAAGCGTCCTTGCCTCGGTCATCGAGGCAGGATATGCAATCTCGGCGATGGAATACCAGGAGATTCTGTTAAGGCGCATGGCATTCCGTGGCCACGTGCAGCGTCTCTTTCATACGATCAATCTACTGCTGACACCAGTCCAGCCGTTCGCGCCCTTGACCCTTACCAGGATTCAAACGCTCGGCGAACAGCCGGGCCTTATTGCGATGCTGCAGCGTTACACCTGCCCGTTCGATATGTCGGGGCATCCGACGCTTACCTTGCCTGGCGGTTTCACTCAAGCAGGCATGCCGATCGGCTTACAACTCGTTGCCGGTCATCTTGACGAGGCGGTGCTTGTCCGTGCCGGCGCGGCTTTTCAGAGCATTTCAGCCTGGCATCATTGCCATCCAGTGGCATAGCATGAATCCCGTCTCCGCCAACCATCGGCTCTTCTATGGCTGGGTCGTCGTCGCTGCGGCATTCGCTGTCACCTTTGTGGGTTTTGGCAGCGCCTATACGTTCAGTGCTTTCGTCCCCTCGCTACAGCACGACTTTGGCGCCTCCCGAGGATCGGTATCACTCGTCTTCTCTCTGGCCGGATTTCTTTATTTCGCCTTTGGTGTTGTCAGTGGTCCGCTCGCTGATCGATGGGGCGCGCGAAGCCTTGCCATGCTTGGTATGCTGTTGGTCGGCGCAGGCCTCGCGCTCGCCAGCGTCGCACGCACGATGGTCGAGGTCTATGCTGCCTATGGTCTTGGCGTTGGCCTCGGTGTCGGCTGTGCTTATGTACCGGCTATTGGCGCGGTCCAGCGCTGGTTCATAGCGCGTCGTGGTTTCGCGTCCGGCATCGCCGTTAGTGGCATCGGCGTTGGTACATTGGTGATGCCGCCGCTCGCTTCCTGGTTGATCGATACCCTGGGATGGCGCAGCGCCTATCTGGCCCTTGGTAGCCTCGCTGCAGTTATTGGCATTGGCATGTCCTGCTTCATCGTCAATGACCCCCGCGAACGGGGGATCGGGCCTGATGGATTTCCTTTGGCAATAGGTGAACCCCTGAGGGTCAGCGCCGGGGCTTCACTATGGGAGGCGATCCGCTCATCGCAATTTGTCGGACTTTACGCAGCCTGCCTGATCTGTTCGTTCAGCGTTTTCATACCTTTCGTCCACCTCGTTCCGTACGCGCTGGATCATCACATCGATCAACCTGCAGCGGTGTTGCTGCTCGGAATAATTGGGGTTGGCAGCACGCTCGGGCGATTCTTCCTTGGTAGCCTTGCCGATCGGATTGGGCGACCATCTTTCCTGCTAATGATGTTTATAGGGATGGCAGGCTCGCTCGCAATCTGGGTCATTGCAACGAACTTTTGGTCGCTCTCTGCTTTTGCGCTGCTATTCGGCATTTTCTATGGCGGATGGGTAGCAATCTTGCCCACCGTTGTTATGGATCACTTTGGTGGGCGTCACGTCAGTAGCATCATCGGGGTACTCTATACCAGCGTTGCGATTGGCACCTTGATTGGCCCAACCGCAGCAGGCTTCATCTTCGATATAAGCCACAGTTACACTCTGCCAATTCTGACCAGCGTGGGCCTCAACATCATAGCGGCTAGCATTGCAGCGCTCACTGTGAGGACATCAGCGCGAATGGCAACGGCGGACTAAATGTCATGAGATCGCCAGCGGAGCCCGAACCTATTGCCCAAGGAGGCTGTCGGCACCGCTGGAGCTTTCGAGTGATTCTTCAATGCTTAACCGGCCTTTGCCGGAAAGAGGCTCGCCCTTCGCGATATTGCCCGCGCCCGATGTCACGGGCGGACGCACCGGTTTTATTGACGGCAACGGTAGAGGCCATGCCTTATCTGGCGTGAC
>NZ_JBEBUX010000083.1:0-17761 GCF_040393045.1 Pollutimonas bauzanensis
CGAGGCCGGGTAGCCCTGGCGTAGCACAGGGCCGCTAAGCGCTGAGCCAGTCCCAGCCCCTGTGGCAGCCGCCGCTCAAGAAATCGACAGACTCACAGCACAAAAAACAAACGTCTCAAGAAACCCGCAGACTCACAGCACAAAAAGCAAGCCAGCGCTAAAAAAAGCAAGTCACTTTCTACAAAGCAAACAACCCACTCAATATCTTTTTCACCGGAGCCGGCAACGCCGTAGCGCCCAATTCCGTCACCGGCACCCACGCCTGGCGCGGTCCAGGCTCGGCGACAACAGCACCGTCGCACACCACATGCCAAGGCTCTATATGCAGCTTGAAATGCGTAAACACATGCAAGAGGCCCGCCATTTTCTGAGATTCACGACAAGGCTGCCCCCAATTAGTACAGGCAACCTCCAGCGCTGCAACGTCGCCATACTGGGGCAGACTCCATAGTCCTCCCCATATGCCCGGGGATACCTGTTGCTCCAGCAGGATCTGGTCTTGCCGCTGCAGAATCAGCATTTTGCATTCGCGTTGCGGACTGGTTTTTTTAGGCTTGGGCGTGGGTAGCTCACTTTGCACGCCGTGAGTGTTGGCATAGCAGCTTGCTTGCAACGGACAGCGGGCGCAGTCGGGCTTGCCGCGGGTACAGCAATCCGATCCAAGATCCATCAGTCCTTGTGTATAGGCCGCCATATCCAGTGTGTCTGGTGCGGCGTGTACTGCTTCTTCGGCCGTCTTCCACAATAACTGTTCGGTTGCCCTCAGGCTGCTCACGCCGTAGATGCCGAAGTATCGGGTAAATACCCGTTTAACGTTGCCATCCATGATGGGGCTACGCTTGCCATAGGCGAATGCAGCAATGGCCGCTGCTGTCGAGCGTCCTATACCAGGCAAGGTGGCAATTTGTTCAGGGGATTCCGGGAATTGGCCTCCCCAATTGGTCGCTAATTCCTGTGCGCAGCGATGCAGGTTGCGCGCGCGGGCATAGTAGCCGAGCCCCGCCCAATAAGGCATTACCTCATCCTGTTCGGCTTCTGCCAGGACAGAAATCGTAGGGAACCGTTTCAGAAACCGTTCGTAATAGCCTATGACTGTGGTCACCTGCGTTTGCTGCAGCATGATTTCAGATAGCCATATTCGGTATGCGTCGCGCGTGTCCTGCCATGGCAAGTGGTGGCGGCCATGCTGTTTTTGCCAATCGACAAT
Organism: Pollutimonas bauzanensis; assembly: GCF_040393045.1. Taxonomy (GTDB): domain Bacteria; phylum Pseudomonadota; class Gammaproteobacteria; order Burkholderiales; family Burkholderiaceae_B; genus Pollutimonas; species Pollutimonas bauzanensis_A. The sequence continues at coordinate 1,208 of NZ_JBEBUX010000083.1, forward strand.
GGCCTTGGCAAAATCTGCCAGGCCGGGCCTTTCATTTAAATACATCAGAAACGTGTGTTGCGGGTAACGGACCAGCGGGCGGACAACGCAGCCAGAATGGCTATCACCACTACCGCCAGCAGCAGGTTCAGGGCTTCGGGCAGACGCAATACGACTTGGGTGCCATAGCTGTTGGCAAGGCGGGCCAGCGCTGCGTTCAAGGGGTTAAGCGCCAGAGCCGACAAGGCAATGGCAGCTATGCTGGAAATAACGCCAGTCAGGGCGCCAAGATATAAAAATGGACGGCGCACGAACGACTCTGTTGCGCCCACCAGGCGCGCAACTCCGATTTCCTCACGCTGGGTAAGTGCTTGCATGCGCACGGTATTGAATACCGTAGCCAACACCACAAGCGCTACGCCTAATGCCAATAGCCAGAGGCCTATGCGGACGAAACCCAGGATCGCTTCCAGGCGACGAACCCATTCGCTATCCAGTTGCACTACATCGACATGTTCCAGTTTGCGCCATTTTTCCGCCAACAGGCTGGCCTGTTTGGCCAAGTCGGGGCTTTCATGCAGGGTCACGACCACAGCGTCCGGCAGGGGGTTGCCAGGCAGCACGGATAGCGCATCGGCCCACGCGGGATTGGCTTTCAGTGTTTTCATGGCGTCCTCGCGCGCCACGACTCTTACTGTCTGGACTTCTTGCGAGTGTTCTTCTTGAAGCTGGCGCGCCAGCTCGGCTGCTTTATCGGGCTTGGCGCCAGGTTGCAAAAACAGCGTGACTTCTGGCGACACGGGTATCTGCTTTACGACAGGTTGCGCTGATACCAGCACTGACGCCGCAATAATGGGAATGGCCAATGTCAGGCTGATGACCAGAATATTGGACAAGGATGAAAACGGCTGGGACCATAGCCGGCGCAGCGCCGACAGGCAGGCATAACGATGCTGTCGCAACCAGCGGGTCATGGCTTTACCCCCAGCATGTCGGTGAATCGGCCTGCATCGATATGTAGGGTGCGGGAAGCATAAGAAGCCATAAGCGCACCGTCGTGCGAGGCGATCAATGTAGTGACGCCTACACGATTGAAGTCGCGGAATACTTCCATAATGCGGCGGGCGCTTTCTTTATCCAGATTGGCTGTGGGTTCGTCTGCAATCACGATAGCGGGACGGTTGACGATGGCGCGCGCAATCGCCAGGCGCTGCTGTTCGCCACCCGACATTTCCACAGGGTTGAGGTCTTCTTTGCCCGACAAGCCGACTTTTTCCATGGCGGCTCGGGCACGCGTGCCTGCCAGGCGAGGTTCCAGTCCGGCTATCGTCAAAGGCAATAAGACGTTATTGATGGCATTGCGGTCATACAGCAGATGGGTATCTTGCAAAATGACGCCGACTGCGCGGCGCAGATAGGGACGCGCCCGGGGAGGCATTTTGTCGATCCGATGGCCATTGACGTGGACCATGCCGCGGCTGGGTGGCTCCAGTCCGCCAATGAGCTTGAGCAGGGTGGACTTACCGGCCCCCGAAGGGCCCGATACAAATATGAACTCGCCGGCCTCTATCTTGAAGTTGATATCAGCCAGGATGTTTCGCCCTCGTCCGTACGATTTAAATACGTGCTGAAATTCGATCATAGTGACATTAATGTTAAGGCTTTAATAGTAAAGGCTTATGGTTTATGCGTAGCAGCGGGGCAGGCGCGGACAAATTAAGCCTAGCGACATGATGCCAGGAAACGCAAGGGATATCCCTCATGTTTTTAATGAATACCAACAGTTACGATTTGACCGCTAGCGGCAGAGTTGTAATTGTATGCCGTGTTGTCCAATCAGAATCACCGAAAGGGATCTTCTATGAAACTAATTAAAGCGGCCGCGCTAGGTGCTTCGCTGTTTTTCTTTGCCGCCGCGTCCAATGCTGGCGAAACCCTGGACGCCGTCAAGAAAAAAGGCTTTGTCCAATGTGGCACCCATACTGGTTTGCCGGGGTTTTCCATTGCAAACAGCAAAGGGGAATGGACGGGTATCGACGTTGATCTTTGTCGTGCCATTGCCGCCATGATGTTCGGTGATGCCACAAAATACAAGGCAGTGGCGCAAACCACCCAGCAACGCTTCACCGCATTGCAATCCGGTGAAATCGATGTCTTGACGCGCAATACCACGGCCACCATGACGCGTGACACCACCTTGGGTTTGATGACGCCGGGCATTAACTATTACGACAGCCAAGGCATTATGGTCAAGACCAGCCTGGGTGTTAAAAGCGCTAAAGAATTGGGCGGTGCTGCTGTCTGCGTGCAACCGGGCACAACGACCGAGCTGAACCTGGCGGACTGGTTCCGCGCCAACAAGCTTGAATTCAAACCTGTGGTTATCAACAATCCCGACGAAGCCATGCGTTCGTATGAAGCTGGCCGTTGCGATGCCTACACTACCGACAAGTCGGGCCTGGCTACCACGCGCTCTACCTTGTCCAAGCCTGATGACCACGTCATCTTGCCAGAAGACTTTTCCAAAGAACCGTTGGGCCCCATGGTGCGGCAGGGTGATGACCCCTGGTTCATGGTGGTGCGCTGGGCGCTTAACACCATGCTCGAAGCGGAAGAGTACGGTATAACGTCCAAAAACGTCGATGAAATGCTCAAGAGCCCCAACCCTAATATCCAGCGCATCCTGGGTGTAACAGGCGAAATGGGCAAGGGACTTGGGTTGGATAATAAATGGGCGTATAACATCATCAAGCAAGTCGGTAATTATGGCGAATCTTTCGCCCGTAATATCGGTACGGACTCGCCAATGAAGCTGGAACGCGGTCTTAACGCGCAATGGCGCGATGGCGGTTTGATGTACGGCTGGCCAGTACGCTAGGCGAGTCGTTTCTACACAAAAGCTGGGCCCGCAAGGCCCAGCTTTTGGCAATGGGAGTGCTGCGTCAGGGTCCCCAAATGATTCAATCCTTATGACGAAAAATACATCTTCGCCCCAGTCGCCAAAACGGCGCTTATCATGGAACGATCCTGGTATTCGCGCCCTTATTTACCAGGTTTTGATTCTTGGCGCCGTGGGGTTTGCAGTCTGGTATCTGGTTTCCAATACCTTGCATAATCTGGCTGTCCGCAACATATCAACCGGTTTTGCCTTTATTCATCGCGAAGCTGGCTTCGCGATCGGTGAATCGATTATTCCTTATACCCCGGCCGACACTTACGGCAGGGCCATCTGGGTGGGCCTGATCAACACACTGCGTGTATCGGTGGTGGGGATTATCGCCGCCACGTTGTTTGGCACGCTGCTGGGTATTGCGCGCCTATCCAAGAACTGGCTGCTATCGCGCGTTGCCAGCGTCTATATCGAAGTGATGCGCAACATTCCGTTGTTGCTACAACTCTTTTTCTGGTACGCCATCATTACTGAAAGCATGCCCGGCCCGCGCCAGGCACTGCACCCTATACCCGGCGTCTTCCTCTCGAACCGGGGGCTCAAGCTGCCTTCATTGCAGGGCGACGCCTTGGACTGGATCGTAGGCGGTCTGGCGATCGCCATCGTCGGCATCGTGCTTTTGGGGCATTGGGCGAAAAAGCGCCAAGAGGCCACCGGCAATATTTTCCCGCTGGGGCGTGTGGCGCTGGCCTTGCTGATTGTTTTTCCGGTGATTGGCTGGTTGATCAGCGGCGCATCGTTAACGCTCGAATTGCCCGTCCTGACTGGTTTTAATTTTAGCGGTGGTTTGTCGCTGTCGCCCGAATTTACGGCCTTGTTGGTAGGCCTGGTCATGTACACGTCGGCCTTTGTGGCCGAGGTGGTGCGATCAGGAATACAGTCGGTCAATCAAGGGCAATGGGAAGCGGCCGGCGCGATAGGATTGTCGCGTGCGCGCATGCTGCGCCTGGTCATCTTGCCGCAGGCGCTGCGCGTTATCGTACCGCCCATGACCAGTCAATACCTGAATCTGACCAAGAACAGTTCGCTGGCCGTGGCTATCGGCTATCCCGATATCGTTTCCGTGGTCAATACGACGCTTAACCAAACAGGGCAGGCTATCGAAGGCATTCTGATCATCATGGCGGCTTACCTTACCGTGAGCCTGTCGATTTCGATTTTCATGAACTGGTATAACAAGCGCATCGCGCTGGTGGAGCGCTAAATGAGCTTGAATACCTCAACGACACCAGAGCTTGCGCCGCCCTCTGCGCGACAAGGCACGGTTGCGTGGTTGCGGGCCAGTCTGTTTTCGTCGCCGCTCAACACGCTGCTTACCGTCCTGGTGGTGTGGCTGCTGCTGATGATCGTGCCTGCCATGGTCGAGTGGCTATTCATCAAGGCCAATTTCAATGCGACCAACGCGCAAGAATGCCGTGAGTCGGGCGGCGCATGTTGGGCATTCATTGCCGAAAAACATCGCCTGATTCTGTTCGGTATTTATCCTTACGACGAGCAGTGGCGGCCTTTGCTGGCCAGCCTCATCCTGATCGCGATCATTTTTTGCAGTTGCCTGCGCTGGTTCTGGAAGCCATGGTTGGGGCTGCTCTGGATAGTCGCGCTCACCTCGGTGGCGGGCTTGATGTGGGGCGGCATATTTGGCTTGAGCTATGTCGAAAACGATAGGTGGGGCGGCCTGCCGCTTACCCTCATATTGGCTACCTTTGGCATCGCCTTTGCTTTTCCGTTCGGCTTGCTGCTTGCTCTGGGCCGGCGTTCCCATATGCCGGCGGTCAAAGCCTTGTGCGTGGTCTATATTGAACTCATACGGGGCGTGCCGCTGATCAGCCTGCTGTTCATGTCTTCAGTCATGCTGCCTTTGTTCTTGCCTGAGGGCTTCAGTATCGACAAGCTGTTGCGCGCGCAAATAGCCATTATCATGTTCGCCGCGGCATATATTGCCGAAACGGTGCGCGGAGGCCTACAGGCCATACCGAAGGGGCAATACGAGGGTGCGGAATCCTTGGGCCTGGGCTATTGGCAGCAAATGCGCAAGATCATCCTGCCGCAGGCGCTTAAGGTCGTTATTCCACCATTGGTCGGGATTTTTATTTCGCTTTTCAAAGATACCTCGCTGGTTGTCATTATCGGTATTTTCGACTTGACCCAGGCTGCCAAGACGGCGGTTGCGGATGCCGCATGGCGCGGCTTCAGCGCCGAAGCCTATCTTTTTATCGCCTTTATTTATTTTATTTTCTGCTTCTCCATTTCCCGCTATAGCCAGTCGCTGGAAAAGCATTTGCAGACAGGACATCAACGTTGATCAACATGACTTGTGCAACTATGCAGGCGTCGATTCAAACAAGGGAGTACAGACATGTCTGAGGCCATTATTCGCCTAGAGGATGTCAATAAGTGGTTTGGGCAGTTTCACGTTTTGCGCAACATCAATCTGAATGTTGGCAAGGGCGAACGAATTGTCATTTGCGGGCCTTCCGGCTCAGGCAAATCCACCATGATACGTTGCATCAATCGATTGGAAGAGCACCAGCAAGGCAGCATTGTTGTCGATGGCGTAGAACTCACCAACGACTTGAAGCAGATCGAAGCCATCCGCCGCGACGTGGGCATGGTGTTTCAGCACTTCAATCTTTTTCCCCACCTGACTGTGCTCGAGAACCTGACGCTGGGTCCGGTGTGGGTATTGAAGCAGTCCAAGGCCCAGGCTGAAGCGGCAGCCATGAAATACCTCGAGCGGGTGCGTATTCCGGATCAGGCGGCCAAATATCCCGGCCAACTATCTGGCGGTCAGCAACAGCGTGTCGCGATAGCCCGGTCGTTATGCATGAATCCAAAAATCATGCTGTTTGATGAACCGACGTCGGCACTCGACCCCGAAATGGTCAAGGAAGTGCTGGATGTCATGGTGGGGTTGGCCGAGGAAAGCGGAATGACCATGTTGTGTGTAACGCACGAAATGGGTTTTGCGCGCAAAGTCGCCGACCGCGTCATTTTTATGGATCAGGGCGAGATCATCGAGGAAAATACCCCCGACGCTTTCTTTGATAATCCCCAGAACGAGCGCACCAAGCTATTCCTTAGCCAGATATTGCATTAATTGTTGTCATAGCCGTATATCGTTATCGCGCACATGCCGCAAATGGTGTACGGTTATGTCTCTAAATATTTTATGACAAGGTGTTTCGAATTATGTTGCCTGCTTTGAAATCATGGTCCGCTGCGGCATTGGCGGCTTGCTTAGTTTTTTCCGCAGCTGCAACGCCCGCCGCCGCGGAAGAATTCCCCTCCAAACCCATCACATTCATTGTGCCCTATGCCCCGGGTGGCCCCTTGGACGGCATGGCGCGGTTGCTGGCTGAAAAAGTGCAGCCGGATCTGGGGACGATCATTGTCGAGAACCGTCCAGGGGCGGGCGGCAATATCGGCGCAAGCATTGCCGCCAAGGCCAAGCCGGATGGCCATACTCTGGTTATGGGTGCTGTCGCCATCAATGCGATCAACCCTTGGCTGTATGAAAAACTGCCGTTCGACCCCGTGAAAAGCTTCGAGCCAGTGACCCTGGTGGCATCGGTGCCGAATGTGCTGATCCTAAATGACGAGTTTGCCAAGGCTAATAACATCAACTCGGTTTCTGATCTGGTCGACTATGCCAAGAAACACGCTGATCAATTGAACTTTGCCTCGGGTGGCAATGGCAGCGCCGGACATTTGGCCGGCGAGCTGTTGAATGTTCGTGCCGGTATCAAGACGGTACATGTGCCTTATGCCGGGGCATCTCCTGCCAAACTGGCTTTGCTGGCCGGTCAGGTCAACTTTATGTTTGATAATCTGGCATCCGCAGCGCCGCTGATCGCAGAAAACAAGGTGAAGGCTTTGGCCGTCACGACAACAGAACGGTCGTCGGCCTTGCCTGACTTGCCGACGATGCAGCAATCAGGTATCGCCAATTTTGATTTGGGCACCTGGTTTGGCGTGTTTACTACAGGCGGCACACCCAAGGCCGTGGTAGATAAGCTGAGCGCAGCCTATGCAAAGGCGCTGCAGGATCCCGCCGTACGCAAGAATCTGTTAACAATGGGGTCGGACGCCAAGCCGATGACGTCTGCTGAGTTTGCTGAATTGGTTAAGCACGATCTGGCCAAGTACAAGGAAATCGTTGAGGTGTCTGGCGCCAAGCTGTTTTAATTGTGGGTTAACGCTAGTTCAGCACTTCCACAGTGCGGCTTTTGAACAAATAGAGCGTCCAAGAGGGCGCTCTATTTGTTTCCAGAGTGTAGGAATGTCAAAAATAGTAAAAAAAAAGCGCTTCGAACCAAAATGTAACACTTGGCGCTTGCCCCGCTTGCTAGGATAGTGGCCGGCAGAGATCACCCTGCTCATCTATGGGATAAGGAGAATTACATGAAAGTATCTATGCGTGCGAGCCGAATTGCTTCGTGCATCGGGATTGTGGCGTTGATGGCAGGTTGCGCCAGTTTAGAAGGCATGGGCACTGGTGGGAAAACCGCTGTCGGTGCTGGCGCAGGTGCTGCAGTAGGCGCAGGCCTGGGCGCACTGATCGGCGATAGCAGCAAGGCTGCGATGATAGGCGCGGGTATCGGCGCTGTTGCCGGTGGTGTTGCAGGCTATAACTGGGCTGGCGTCAAGAATGACGTGGAAAAGTCCGGCGCCAGCAGCTTGGGTGTGGATGTCACGGAAATGCCTGACGGCACCTTACGTGTGAACATTCCCAGCAACGTTTCGTTTGATACTGGCAAGTACGCATTGAAGGCGCCTTTGTTGCCTGTGCTGGATAGTGTTGCGCGCGCGTTGGTGCAGCATCCCGAATTGCGGGCCAAGTCGATCGGCTATACCGACAGTACTGGTTCGGCTGCCACAAACCAGACCTTGTCGGTTAATCGCGCTCGTGCTGTCGCCAACTATTTGACGCAGCAAGGTGTTCCTACCGCGAACCTGACTGCCGAAGGGCGCGGGCCTAACAACCCGGTCGCTGACAACAGTACTGCTGACGGCCGTGCAATGAACCGCCGTGTCGAGCTGTATCTGTACGCGATCCAGAAGTAAGCCTACTTCGTAGTCGTCGCAACAAAGCTAGTTGCAGCAAAGCGCCCCTTTCGGGGCGCTTTGTTGTTTTATAGCACGCGTCGGCGTCAGACTTGCTGGTAAATGTTTCCGCCGTTTTTCATAAACTCCAGTGCCTTTTCCTGCATGCCGGTTTGCAAGGCATTTTGGTTATCCAGCCCCTTGCTGCGTGCATATTCGCGTACGTCCTGCGTGATCTTCATACTGCAGAAATGCGGGCCGCACATCGAGCAGAAGTGGGCGACTTTCATGGAGTCCTTGGGCAGGGTCTCGTCATGAAAGTCTTTGGCTGTGTCGGGGTCTAATCCCAGGTTGAACTGATCGTCCCAGCGGAACTCGAACCTTGCTTTGGACAACGCGTTGTCCCGTATGGCTGCGCCTGGATGTCCTTTAGCCAGATCAGCGGCATGGGCGGCAATCTTGTAGGTAATGATGCCGTCTTTGACGTCTTTTTTATTTGGCAAGCCCAGATGCTCTTTGGGCGTCACGTAGCACAGCATGGCGGTGCCATACCACCCGATCAGTGCGGCGCCTATGCCGGATGTGATGTGATCGTAGCCGGGCGCGATATCGGTGGTCAGCGGCCCTAAGGTATAGAAGGGTGCTTCATGGCAATGTTCCAGCTGCATGTCCATGTTTTCCTTGATCAGATGCATAGGCACATGACCTGGCCCTTCGACCATGACTTGCACATCATGCTTCCAGGCGACCTGAGTCAGCTCGCCCAGCGTTTTCAATTCAGCGAACTGCGCTTGGTCATTGGCGTCGTAGCCGGAACCCGGGCGCAAACCGTCGCCTAAAGAAAAGCTGACATCGTAAGTCTTCATAATGTCGCAAATTTCTTCAAAGCGTTCATATATAAAGCTTTCCTTATGGTGCGCCAGACACCATTTGGCCATGATGGAACCACCGCGCGACACAATGCCTGTCATGCGGTCTGCAGTCATGGGGATGAAAGGCAGGCGCACGCCGGCATGGATGGTGAAGTAATCGACGCCTTGCTCGGCTTGCTCGATGAGCGTATCGCGGAAAATCTCCCAAGTCAGGTCCTCGGCCTTGCCATCGACTTTTTCCAGCGCCTGGTAAATGGGCACTGTACCTATGGGGACCGGTGAGTTCCGTATGATCCACTCTCGGGTTTCGTGGATGTTTTTACCCGTGGACAAATCCATCACCGTATCGCCGCCCCAGCGAATTGCCCAGGTCATTTTTTCGACCTCTTCGCTAATACTTGAATTCAAGGCCGAATTGCCGATATTGGCGTTGATCTTTACCAAAAAATTACGGCCTATGACCATAGGCTCAATTTCTGGATGATTGATGTTTGCCGGCAATATAGCCCGGCCTTTGGCGATTTCCTCGCGCACGAAGTCCGGCGTAATCGAAGCAGGAATCGATGCGCCGAACGGCTGGCCCGGATGCTGGCGCAATAGTCGCTGGGCCAGTCTTTCCCCATCGGGGCCGCTGGCGCGGAGCTGCTCAACATAATGTTCTCGCCGAAGATTTTCGCGAATAGCAACGAACTCCATTTCGGGAGTGATGATGCCTCGTCGCGCATAGTGCATTTGTGACACATTTGCGCCTGCCTTGCCGCGACGCGGCGGGCGCTGCAGCCCGAAGCGCATGGCGGTCAGCTTGGGATCCTGAAGGCGCGCCTGGCCATAATTGCTGGTGGGGCCGCCAAGTTCTTCCGTATCGTTGCGTTCTTGTATCCAGGCGCTGCGGACGGCGGGAAGGCCTTTGCGTATGTCGATGTGGACTGACGGGTCAGTATAAGGGCCGCTGGTGTCATAAACGATCAGGGGTGGGTTGGATTCGCCGCCGAACATGGTGGGCGTATCGCTTTGGGATACCTCGCGGAACGGCACCCGGATATCAAGCCGGGATCCAGTCTGGTACGTTTTGCGTGATTGGGGAAGGGGGGCGATGGCGGCTGCATCGACTTGTGCCGTATCGGCGGAAAAATGGGGGTTGGTGTTCAAGACTTGCTCCAAAAATATAAATAATGGAGCCGATAGGGAATAGACCGGCGATACGAGAGGTATCGGTCGGCACGCTCCCAGCATCGGCATTATCCGTACTGGTACGAAGGGTTTTATCTCAATCCGTTGGATTCAACGAATACCCCTGCGTGGAGCGAGTATATAGGTTTAAGTCAGGAACTGCCAGGAAGCGTCTGCTATGACTTCATCATCAGGAGGGCCGTATTCTCCAGGGCTTCTCGCTGTTCTTTAGTAAGTGTCCAATATTTCTCTGGCGATATCTTGGAAAAAGGCCAGGTGGGTCGCGAGGATGAGGACTCGTTCAGGTGATACGCCGTTGGCGTATCCGAATTGACCGGTAGAGGATCCATGGGGCCGGAGCCCGTTGCCAGCCACATTGGATTCACGGCCAGCGCTTCGGCCATGCCAAAAATGTCTTTTGTTGTTTTCCGCGTGCCATTTTCGTAATTGGCGATGGCGCTTTGCGAAAGCCCACAACTGCGGGCAAGCGTGGCCTGGCTCAGGTTGCGCTTGCTACGGATGCTGCGAAGACGTTCGGCGAAAGTAGTCACGTTTGTGATTGAACAAAATAATTCAATCACGTTGGTGATAATATAGATTTCGATTGTGATAATATGTTATGAAATATAGTAAGTGTTTGTATCTATTGTTTATCTACTGGAATAGTTATGTCGATTCGCCCTGTGATTCTCTTCTTCGCGCCGCAGCGGCACGACGGCCAGGCCCATTTTCCGATGGCATCCATGAGGGATTACGGCCTGGAAAGCCAGCCGTGCTCCGATATCAAAGAGCTCTACAGCCAGGTGCAGTTTCACCATGCTAAAAAGGGGGTGCGGGTGCTGGTCGTATTGGATGGTGCCGCCGCCGATAACAGCATCGTTGCCGCCTACGTGCGGGCCTTATACCCGTCGATCGGCATCATTTCACTGGTTGCTTCGAATAGCCAGTCGGAATTGTTGCTGGCAATGCGTAGCGGGGCCGATAACTATTGCCTGCGCGATGCGTCGTTCGAACTATTGCTTGCAATGTTATTGCGCTTATTGTCGCGGGCAGACGGTTCGGCGTTTCTGGCCGAGCCCATGGCGCCACCTCCGCCTGTAGACAGGCCGGGTTTCTGGGCCATGCACGAACACGGTTGGGTACTGTCGGGGCCTCAGCAACAGCGTATTCCCCTTACCACCGCCGAACGCGCTTTTCTGACTACGCTTTTTGCCCAGCCCGAATTACGCGCTTCGCATCGGCAACTGATCGATGCCGTTAACAACAGCAGTGCGCCTTCGCCGCCAGCCTATCCAGGCCGCCTGGGGCTGCTGGTTAGTCGTTTACGGCGAAAGCTGCGCGAACATGGCACCGATGCGCCATTAAAGTCGCTACACCGCTGGGGCTATATGTTTACCGGGCCGGTACTGTAGTTGCTGTCTTAACGCTGATAACGGTGTATCGACAAATCGTCGCTGCGTATGGCGGTGGGTTTCCCCGATACGATGTCGGCAAGCAATTGACCGCTGCCGCATGCCATGGTCCAGCCTAAGGTACCGTGGCCCGTATTCAGAAAAAGGTTGCTGTAGCTCGTAGTGCCGATAATTGGGGTGCTGTCCGGGGTTTTAGGCCGCAGGCCTGTCCAGAACGACACATCCCCAGCGGCACGAGCGCCAGGAAATAAATCATCTACCACCATTTCCAGCGTTTTCTGTCGTTTCGGGTTCAGGCTCAGGTCGTAGCCGGCGATCTCGGCCATGCCCCCCACGCGTATGCGTTTGTCGAAACGGGTAATGGCTATTTTGTAGGACTCATCCAGCAATGTAGATACTGGTGCGCGGCTTTCATCGGCGATGGGCACGGTAATCGAATAGCCCTTCATTGGATAAACCGGTACTGATTCCAGCCCTTTCAGGAGGCGAGGCGAATAAGACCCCAGCGCCACTACATAGGCATCAGCCTGCATTAGCCTGCCGTCGCACTGCACCCCCGAAATGCGCCCGCCGCCCACATGCAATTGCTGCACATTGACGCCGTAGTGGAACTCAACCCCCAGTTTCCTGGCTTCTTCGGTGAGCCGGGTCGTAAATATATGGCAGTCACCTGTTTCGTCGCCAGGCAGACGCAAGCCGCCAACCAGCTTCCCGCGGGAATAGGCCAGTGCCGGTTCGGCCTGGGGCAAGTCTTCCCGCCCGAGTAGTTCGTAGCGCATTCCCGCTTCTTTAAGAACGGCAATGTCTTGCGCAACGGCGTCGAGTTGTTGCTGCGTACGGAATACCTGCAGCGTGCCTTGCTGACGACCTTCGTATTCGATACCGATGGCCTGGCGCAGTTCGTTCAGGCATGCCCCGCTGTAGCTTGACATCCTGACCAGGCGCTCTTTGTTGACGGCATAGCGGCTAGCGGTACAGTTGCGCCACATCTGGTACATCCATTGCAATTGGAATAAGCTGCCGTCAGGGCGGATGGAGAGGGGAGGATGTTTGGCAAACATCCATTTAATGGCTTTCAGGGGCACACCGGGCGCTGCCCAGGGCGATGAATAGCCGTAAGATATTTGGCCAGCGTTGCCGAAGCTGGTCTCCAGTGCGGAAGCAGGCTGGCGCTCAAGCACGGTAACGTCGTGTCCTTGCCGGGCCAGATAATAGGCACTACTGACGCCTACCACCCCAGCGCCTAGAACAATGATTTTCATTTTTAAGCCATTGATGTTGAATTTCTACGATGGTAAGCCACTGTGTCCAGTGTTTTTTTTTGAAGAATGTAGTTTTCCAGTCATTTATCCTGTAAAAAAATATTTTCAGCAGGTTTTCAGCAATAATTGCTACAGATGCCGGATTGGCTTAATTACCGGGCCTGCACAGGCGAAATTGCAGAGGAAAAAAGTGCGAATACAACGGAATCCCGTTTATACATTAGATAAACTTGACAGGAATATTCTTGATTTGCTGCAGCGTGATGGCCGCATGTCCATGACGGACCTGGCCGAGCGAGTGGGGCTTACGGTCACGCCCTGCATAGAGCGAGTCAAGCGCATGGAGCGGGACGGCGTGATTACCGGTTACTACGCCAGGGTGGCCCCGACGGCGCTGGATGCGGGTTTGCTGGTGTTCGTGGAAATTTCCATGTCCAGCAAGTCAGACCGCACTTTTGACGATTTTCGGCGGGAAATACTCTGCATACCCCAAGTGCAAGAGTGCCATTTGGTATCGGGTGATTTTGATTATCTCGTTAAGGCGCGCATCAAGGAAATCAGTCAGTACCGCAGTTTGCTGGGCGACATCCTTCTGCGTTTGCCAGGCGTTACCCAAACCAAGAGCTGCGTGGTCATGGAAGAGGTCAAGGAGACCTTGTTTATTGCTGCCCAAAAGTAGGGCGCCTTAGGCTTGGCGCCTATCGATGACCCGGACTCGACGTAGCGCTGCGGATGAAGACCATATTATCCCGATGCATGAGTTCTGCGTCTGACATGCTGCCCAGGATTTCCGCGATGCGATTGCTTGGCTGGCGCATGATGCGCCGAGCATCTGCCGAAGAGTAATTGATGAGCCCGCGGCCGCATTCGACACCATGCTGGTCAACACAGGCCACGACATCCCCGCGCTCGAATTCCCCTTCTACTGCGCTTACACCGATAGCCAGCAGGCTTTTATGGCCTTCGGTCAAGGCTTGCACGGCGCCGTTGTCCAGCGTAACGCGGCCGCGCAGGCGCAAATGATTGGCCAGCCATCGCTGACGGGCGGAGCGCACGGGCAAAATGGCGCGTAGCTCGGTGCCGATTTGTTCGCCTTGGGCTAATCGCAGCAGAACGTTGGATTCCCGCCCGGATGCAATAACCGTATGGCCACCGCTATTGGCAGCGCGCTTGGCGGCAAGCACTTTGGTCAGCATGCCGCCTGTGCCGATACTGCTGCCTGATCCGCCAGCCATGGCTTCCAGCGCCGGATCGCCGGCTTGGCCGAGGGAGATGAATTCCGCATCGGGATTTTGCCGAGGGTCGGCGCTGTACAGCCCCGACTGATCGGTCAGGATGATCAAGGCCTCGGCCTCGATGAGGTTGGTGACCAGGGCGCCCAGCGTGTCGTTGTCGCCAAGGCGGATTTCGTCGGTCACCACGGTGTCGTTCTCGTTGACGATGGGGACGACACCCAGCCCAAGCAGAGTGTAGAGCGTGCTGCGGGCGTTAAGGTAGCGGCGCCGGTCAGCCAGGTCTTCATGAGTAAGCAGGATTTGCGCCGTGCGAATACCGTGCTTGGCGAAGGCCACTTCGTAGGCCTGGATCAGCCCCATTTGGCCCACAGCCGCGGCCGCTTGCAATTCGTGCATCGCATTGGGGCGGCGAGGCCATCCCAGACGGGCCATGCCCTCGGCAATAGCGCCGCTGGAAACCAGCACCATTTGCTTGCCTTGCGCATGCAGGCTGGCGATTTGTTCGGCCCATTGGGCTACGGCCGTGACGTCTATGCCCTTACCTTCGTTGGTAACGAGCGAAGAGCCTACTTTGACGACCAGGCGTTTAGCCTGCGCAACGGCGGACGGCGTGATAGAAGAAGCGGACATGACACCAACAGCAAAGATTACGTGTTATCGGGCAGAGAAGGGCTAGAACGTGTGTCGTCAAAGCGCGGGTCTTCGGCGATGTAGCTGCCGTCGGCTTTATCTTGTTCGGTATGGGCTTTGCGGCTTTCAGCATCGAGCCAGTCTTGCAGATGCCATATCAACTGCTGGGTCCCTTCGCCGTTCAGGGCGGAAATACTGAATACGGGACCGGTCCAGTCCAGCGCTTTACATAGGCGCTCTTGCGCTTCTTCAGGGTTGTCCACCATATCGAGCTTGTTCAGAACCAGCCAGCGCGGTTTTTCGTAGAGATCGTTATCGTAAAGGCGCAGTTCTTCGGCAATGGCGCGCGCGTCTTTTGCCGCTTGTTCGATAGCGTCGGTATCAGGATCGGGTGAGGATACATCTACCAGATGCAGTAGCACGCGCGTGCGGGAAAGATGGCGTAAAAACAGATGGCCCAGGCCGGCCCCTTCAGAGGCGCCTTCGATAAGGCCAGGGATATCGGCAATGACGAAACTGCGCGAAGGCGAGGTGCGAACTACGCCAAGGTTCGGGTGCAGGGTGGTAAAAGGATAGTCGGCAATTTTTGGCCGTGCATTGGAAACTTTGCTGATCAGGGTGGACTTGCCGGCGTTGGGCAGGCCCAGCAAGCCGACGTCGGCCAATACCTTGAGTTCAAGGCGCAGCTTGCGCTGTTGGCCTTCAGTACCTTGGGTCGATTGCTTGGGGGCGCGGTTGGTGCTGGATTTGAAATGCAGGTTACCCAAGCCGCCGTGGCCTCCGGCCGCCAGCGTTACTTGTTCGTTATGGCGATCCAGATCGAATAATTGTTCGCCGGTTTCTGCGTCGAAAACGGTTGTCCCTACAGGGACGCGCAATGTGATATCGGGGGCGGCAGCGCCATATTGGTCGGAGCCGCGGCCGTTTTCGCCGTTTTTGCCGCGATGCAAGCGGGCATAGCGGTAGTCGATGAGTGTATTGATATTGCGGTCGGCTACGGCATAGATGCTGCCTCCGCGCCCGCCATCGCCGCCGTCAGGGCCGCCTCTGGGAATGAATTTTTCGCGGCGAAAGCTCGCTGCGCCATTGCCGCCTTTGCCAGCGATGACTTCGATGGTTGCTTCGTCTACGAATTTCATGTTCAGATAACTTTAAAAAAACAGCGGGTAAAAGGCGCAGTCTGGGGTGCGCCGGCAAGCGGGGCTAGCCTGGATATTCTAAAACAAAAAAGCCCCGCCTTTATGGCAGGGCTTTCGCGGGTCTGCTTACCGAAATTTATTCGGCTGCAATAACCGAAACGGTACGCTTGTTAAGTGCGCCACGGATGGCGAATTTAACGGTGCCGTCAACCAGCGAAAACAGGGTGTGGTCTTTGCCGATACCAACGTTCGTGCCGGGGTGGAACTGAGTGCCACGCTGACGAACAATGATCGAACCTGCCGAGATAGATTCACCGCCGTAGGTTTTTACACCTAGTCGTTTCGATTCTGAGTCGCGGCCGTTGCGCGTAGAGCCGCCGCCTTTTTTCTGTGCCATGTTTAGCTCCTGCTATACAAATCCGTTGAGACTACCGTTAGGCCGTAATGGCTACGATTTGGAGTTCGGTGTAATTTTGACGATGGCCTTGACGCTTTTGGTAGTGCTTACGGCGACGCATCTTGAAAATTTTGACCTTGTCGTGGCGGCCTTGCGCAAGAACGGTTGCTGTAACCAGGGCACCAGCGACCAAAGGCGTACCAATTTGTAATTGTTCGCCTTCGCCAACCGATAATACCTGGTCTAGCGTGATTTCTTGCCCAATGTCTGCCGGTATCTGTTCTATCTTTAGTTTTTGACCTGCAGCAACACGATACTGTTTGCCGCCGGTTTTTATGACCGCGTACATGTGGGAATTCCTAAATAAAAGCCTTGGCCAAAATGCCAAGCTCACGATTCTAGCGCGTTGGGGTTTGTTGTGTCAACTTCTGGCGGTGGAATTGTATGTTAAGTCAAGAGGTTACC
>NZ_JBEBUX010000084.1:0-17750 GCF_040393045.1 Pollutimonas bauzanensis
GGCCAGCACATGGTCAACCTGGTCATTGCCCTTGCCATGCTGGGTTGCGGCCTGTGGTTCATGGCGACGCAACTGTGGCTGCCTTTCATCATCATGACCGCGCTGGCTTTCGCGCTGGGCGTACTGATCATCATTCCGATCGGCGGCGCCGACATGCCCGTGGTGGTTTCCATGCTGAACAGCTACTCAGGCTGGGCTGCGGCGGGTATCGGTTTTTCGCTGAACAACCCCATGCTGATCATCGCCGGCTCGCTAGTGGGCTCTTCAGGCGCGATTCTGTCGTACATCATGTGCAAGGCCATGAACCGGTCGTTCTTTAACGTCATTCTGGGTGGTTTCGGCGCTGCACCAGGCGCGGCCGCCTCGGGCGACCAGGCCCAGCGCAACGTCAGGTCGGGCAGCCCCGACGACGCCGCCTTCCTGATGAGCAACGCCGAATCGGTCACTATTGTTCCTGGCTATGGCCTGGCGGTAGCCCGCGCCCAGCATGCGCTCAAAGAATTGGCGGAAAAACTCACGGCGAACGGCGTTGTCGTTAAGTATGCCATCCACCCGGTTGCAGGCCGGATGCCTGGTCATATGAACGTGTTGCTGGCGGAAGCCGAAGTTCCTTATGACCAAGTCTTTGAAATGGACGATATCAATAGCGAATTTTCGCAAACTGACGTGGTTCTGGTGTTGGGCGCGAACGACGTGGTCAACCCTGCAGCCAAGAACGATCCGCAGTCGCCGATTGCAGGGATGCCTATCCTGGAAGCCTACAAGGCCCGAACTGTCATTGTGAACAAACGGTCGATGGCGGCTGGTTATGCAGGCCTGGACAATGAGTTGTTTTATATGGACAAGACAATGATGGTCTTTGGCGATGCGAAGAAGGTGATCGAGGATATGGTGAAGGCGGTCGAATAGCGGCCTGGGCTTATCGTTTTTATAGAGACGTATATTCGTTCTTATGACGGCGCAGTGAGCAGGGGGTGCACGGCGAATCCTCGCTGCGGTCCCTTCGGGACTGCCCGCGCAGCCAACCTGGCTTTATCGGGGCCGGGCGCGAACTCGTGGCCACGGACAGCACGCTGTCCGTAAGCGGGCCACTCAAACAGCGCGCCCTTATACCCCGAGCCAGGTTGGCTACGCGGCGCGCTCAAAATTCGCCGTGCACCCCCTGCTCACTGCGCCTCATAACAGCGATGATCGGACGAGCCTCCTTAAGAACCGGTGGCTGCTGCTGTTAGGCTGCTGGCGGAAGGCTGCTGATGAGAGGTCGCTATGGCCGGTGCCGATGGGTAGACACAAACGGTCCGCGATACGAACGGCCATATGCAATGCACAGAACGTCAATGAGACAGCCTGCTCTCGTCTAAGACCAACTGCCTGCCGTAGCCATCTGGGTCAGCCTTTCATGTGACGGCGGCTGCCACAGGGGTTGGGACAGGCGAAGTCAGCGTGCGCCGGGCCAAGTTTCATTTCCGGTGAGGCAAGCCCGCGCATGTTCGACCAGCACGCTTGCTGACAGTCCAGTGGACTGTCAGCGCTGGGAGTTCGCGGGCGCACCGGAAATGAAACTTGGCCCGGGTAGCCCTGGCGACAGCACAGGGCCGCTAAGCGCTGAGCCAGTCCCAACCCCTGTGGCAGCCGCCGCTCAAGAAACCAATAGACTCAACAGCACGACCAACAAGCCCCCGATTAAGAACGAAAGCAACAAATGATCAATGCCTATACAGCAGCCGATCTAAGCATCGTCCCCAAACTTGATGCCCTGCGCCAACGGCAACTCCCGTGAGTAATTGATCGTATTCGTCGCCCGACGCATATATACCTTCCAGGCATCCGAACCCGATTCGCGTCCTCCGCCGGTTTCTTTTTCGCCTCCGAATGCTCCGCCAATTTCCGCCCCCGACGTCCCGATATTGACATTGGCAATACCGCAATCCGACCCCGTCGACGACATGAACCATTCAGCTTCGCGTACATCGTTGGTAAACACCGCCGACGATAAGCCCTGCGGTACGTCATTCTGCATTTGAACTGCAGCTTCAAAATGCTCGTAGCGCATCACATATAGTATCGGCGCAAAGGTTTCGTGGCGAACCACATCGGTTTGCGTCGGCATCTCGACTAGCGCAGGCGCTACATACCTGGCATCCGGATACTGATCGGCCAGTTGGCGTTCGCCGCCAAAGATTTCCCCGCCCTGGGCACGTGCCGTTTCCAGTGCCGCCTGCATGCCGTCATATGATGCCCGATCTATCAATGGCCCCACCAGCGTCCCTGCATCCAGGGGATTGCCTATACGTGCGCTGGCGTAGGCCTGCTTAAGCCTTGTAAGCAATTCGTCGGCCACGCTCTGGTGCACGATCAAGCGGCGTGTGCTGGTGCAACGCTGGCCAGCCGTGCCGATGGCCCCGAATAAGATACCGCGCACCGCCATGTCCAGGTCAGCCGAAGGCGTGACGATGATCGCGTTGTTGCCGCCCAGTTCCAGTAAAGACCGGCCGAACCGTGCGGCGACGCGGGGGCCCAGCTCTCGACCCATGCGTGTAGATCCTGTTGCCGATACCAGCGCGACGCGATGATGATCAGCCAGCACCTGCCCGACATCACGGCCACCGATCAACACTTGGGACAGCCCCGCAGGTGCATCGCCAAACTGTTCAAGAGCGCGCTGAAATAGCGCTTCGCAAGCCAAGGCAGTCAAAGGCGTTTTCTCGGACGGCTTCCACACGACAGCATTGCCGCAAACAATCGCCAAGGCGGTATTCCATGACCATACGGCCACCGGAAAATTGAAGGCTGAAATAACGCCGACCACACCCAATGGATGCCAGGTTTCCATCATGCGATGACCAGGCCGTTCAGAGGCTATCGTTAAGCCATATAGCTGGCGCGACAGCCCCACGGCAAAATCACAAATATCTATCATTTCCTGGACTTCACCCTCGCCTTCAGCAAGGATTTTTCCGGTCTCGATCGAAACCAGACGCCCCAGGGCCTGCTTATTCGCGCGCAACTCATTACCTAGCAGGCGTATCAATTCACCGCGACGCGGCGCCGGCACAGTGCGCCAGACGCTGTAAGCCTGGTGTGCCGCGTCGATAGCAATATTCGCGTGCTCGACCGTATGCTGATGAACCTGCGCAATCAGGGCGCCGTCGATGGGCGAATGCACCGCCAGGCTCCCGCCCGCTACTCTACGCTGGTCTAGCCCGAGAGAATCCAGTAACTGCTCGATATTCATGACACCTCCTTGAAAGCACAAGCCGCTGCCGCCACAGACCATATGGATCCGTAGCGTTTATCAACCCAGAATATCATGCATGCTTCTGATGAAGCATCCATGGCTTCAGGGAAAACCGCCAAGATATTTTTTTGCTACTCTGGAACAATGCAAACCATATGCCGCACGCGAGCTTTGCTCCAGACAAGCTTGCGGGCGACCGCAGCCTGTTGGCCCATTCTTTTTTGTTTTCATAGCGAGCTTCCATGAAAGCCCCTTCCATTGCTGTTTTCAACGCCGAACAAACTGCCCTGCTGCTGGACTTTCCAGGGCTGGTGGACGCCATTGCAACGGCATGCGCCGACTATGCCAGCGGCGCCATTTGCGCACCCGAACGCCAGGTTGTGCCGTTCCCACAGGGAGGCGTCATGCTGTCCATGCCGGCCACTGCGCACGATATCGGTATCCATAAATTGGTCAATGTTGTGCCGGGCAACCGCGAACTCAATTTGCCCACCATACATGGCGTGGTATCGGCGTTCGATGGCAAGACGGGGCGTGAATTATGCGTGCTCGACGGCCCTACCGTCACTGCAAGACGCACCGCGGCCGTGACCATGCTGGGCCTGAAAACCTTTCTTCGAGGCAAACCAGAACATGTCGCCCTAATAGGTGTGGGCACGCAAGCCGTGGGCCACGTCCAGGCGCTTGCCGCCATCTATCCGGGCCTGCGTGTCACTGCCATAGGGACCAGCCTTGCAAAGGCACAAGCCTTCGTCGAAGCCCACCGACATTTGCCCCTGGAACTAAACGCTGCCACGGTGACGCCTCATGACATTGATGCCGTCGTTACGCTCACCACCAGCGCGGTTCCTGTCTATACGCAAGCAGCCAAGGCCGGTCTGCTGGTCATCGGCGTGGGCGCGTTCAAGCCTGAACTCGCCGAAATCGGCGAGGCAACCTTGCAGGAAAGCAGTATCTATGTCGACGACGTGGCCGGGGCGCGGCACGAGGCCGGCGATTTGATTCAGGCCAATGTTGACTGGTCGGCAGTACAACCCTTGTCGCACGCCCTGGCGCACGGTGCGCCGCTGAATATGCCCATCGTGTTCAAGACGGTAGGCTGCGCCGCATGGGATTTGGCGGCCGCCCGATGTGCCCTGCAAAAAATCAAATAGAATAAGCAGCAATACTAATAACTAATCCTATCCAGGAGACAACATGGCGAGCGTGCAACTCTTGCGCTGCTTCATCGATGGGCAATGGGTTGAAACCGACCGGCGGTTTTCCAATGTGAATCCGGTAAACGGCGAGGTTTTCGCCCAGGTTTGCGAGGCCGACGCGGCCACCGTGCAGCGGGCAATCCAGGCTGCCAACCGCGCCTGTTCCGGCCCATGGAAAAAATTCAGCGCGGTAGAACGCGCTGCTGCGCTACGCCGCATTGCCGACGGCATTGAACAGCGTTTTGAAGCATTCGTGCAGGCCGAAGTCATGGATACCGGCAGGCCTGTGCACCAGGCCCGTAGCCTCGATGTCGCGCGCGGCATTGCCAACTTTCGCACCTTCGCCGACTTGATCACGACAGCATCAGGCGATATGTTCGAAAGCGCGGCGCCCGATGGCGCCAAAGTCATCAATTATGTAACCCGCAAGCCATTGGGCACGATCGGCATCATTTCGCCCTGGAACCTGCCATTGCTGCTGCTGACCTGGA
Source organism: Pollutimonas bauzanensis (assembly GCF_040393045.1). GTDB lineage: Bacteria > Pseudomonadota > Gammaproteobacteria > Burkholderiales > Burkholderiaceae_B > Pollutimonas > Pollutimonas bauzanensis_A. Next base: position 4,929 of record NZ_JBEBUX010000084.1, read on the forward strand.
AAGTCGCGCCGGCATTGGCGATGGGCAACTGCGTGGTGGTCAAGCCGTCGGAAGAGACGCCATCGTCGGCCACCCTGCTGGCCGAAGTCATTCAGGAAGCAGGCCTGCCCCATGGGGTCTTCAACTTGGTCCATGGTTTCGGCCCGGATTCCGCCGGCCAGTATTTAAGCACCAGTCCTGACATCGACGCCATCACGTTTACAGGTGAATCGCGTACGGGCACGACCATCATGAAGGCGGCTGCCGAAGGGGTCAAGGAAGTGTCCTTCGAGCTGGGCGGCAAAAATGCTGCCGTGGTGTTCGCCGATGCCGACTTCGATGCTGCCATTACAGGTGTCATGCGCTCAAGCTTTACCAATTCAGGTCAGGTCTGCCTGTGTTCCGAACGCGTCTATGTAGAGCGCCCCATCTTCGATCGCTTCGTCAAAGAACTCAAGCGGCGTACCGAACGACTGGTGGTCGGCTATCCCGACACAAAAGATGTTGACATGGGGCCGCTAGTGTCGCTGCAGCACCGCGATAAAGTGCTGTCTTATTATCAGCTTGCCAAGGACGAAGGCGCGACCGTCGTAGCCGGCGGCGGCGTTCCTGTGTTTGGCGACGAAAGGGATATGGGCGCCTATGTACAGCCCACGATACTGACAGGCCTGCCCGACACCGCGCGTTGCATGCGCGAAGAGATCTTCGGCCCTATCTGCCATATATCGCCCTTCGACACCGAAGAAGAAGTCATCAGGCGCACGAATGACAGTGCCTACGGGCTGGCCTGCAGCATCTGGACGACGCATTTATCGCGCGCGCACCGCGTTGCCAGCCAGATACAAACCGGCATCGTCTGGGTCAACACTTGGTTTACTCGCGATCTGCGCACGCCATTTGGCGGCGCCAAGCTATCCGGCCTCGGACGTGAAGGCGGCCGTTATTCGCTGGATTTCTATTCTGAAATCAGTACTATCTGCATCAAGCTTTAAACACAGGCACCGACATGACAAACATTACAAACGCCCGCGTGGTCTCGGGCAAAGCAACCCCACGCGGCGCTTTTCCCCATATCAAGCGGGCGGGCGACTTTCTGTTCATTTCGGGCACCAGTTCACGGCGGCCCGACAATACTTTCGCGGGTGCGACGGCCGATGCCATGGGCACGACCACGCTTGATATTCGCGAACAAACACGCGCGGTTATCGAAAACATACGCGACATTCTGGCCAGCGAAGGCGCGGGGCTTGAGCACTTGGTTGAAATATCAAGCTTCCTGGTCAATATGAATGATTTCGGCGGCTACAACCAGGTGTATGCGGAATACTTTTCAGAAAGCGGCCCTACCCGTACGACCGTAGCGGTTCATCAGTTGCCGCATCCGCACCTGCTCATAGAAATCAAAGCCGTCGCCTACTTTCCCAAACCGGCTGCCCCGCAGCCTTTGTGAATTTCATTGCTGGAACAAGGATCGCTATGCTCGCCTATGGAAAACCCTTCAACTTCGCACGCTGGATCGATGAGCACGCGCATCTGCTCAAACCCCCGGTGGGTAACCAGCAAATTTGGCAAGACAGCGACTTTATCGTCACAGTCGTCGGCGGCCCCAACCAGCGCACCGACTATCACGACGACCCTCTGGAAGAGTTTTTCTACCAGATGCGCGGCAATGCCTATCTGAATTTGTGGACAGACGGAAAGCGCGAACGCGTAGACCTGAAAGAAGGCGACATTTTCCTGTTGCCTCCCCATGTACGCCATTCGCCACAGCGCCCCGAAGCCAACAGCGCCTGTCTGGTCATGGAGCGCCAGCGTCCCCTCGGACTCAAAGACGGTTTCGAATGGTATTGCGAAGCCGACGACGGCTGCGGCGGCTTGGTCTATCGGGTAGAAACGCAGTTGCAAAGCATCGTCACCGACTTGCCGCCGCTGTTCAAATCGTTTTACGACTCCGAAGCACATCGACATTGTCCTCATTGCGGCAAACTGCATCCCGGGAAGGCTGGGTAATATGACCAAAATCGATATGCACGCGCATTTTCTGCCACCCATTACCGAGGCACAAGCCGCAAAGCTGGACGCAGACAACGCGCCTTGGCTGGATATCGCCGCTGACGGGGAAACAGGCCAGATCATGAAAGGCTCGCAGCCCTTCAGGCCCGTGTACAAGGCGCTATGGGATCCGGCCATGCGCCTGGAGGAAATGAACAAGCACGGGGTCGATGTGCAGATCATCTCGGCCACCCCTATTATGTTCGGCTACGAGTTCGCCCCCGAACGGGCCGCGTCCTGGGCTGAACAAATGAATGACCTGGCGCTCGAGCATTGCGCTGCCAACCCCCGACGCCTGAAAGCACTGGCGCAGGTGCCTTTGCAAGACCTGGACATGGCCTGTCGGGAAGCATCACGCGCCAAAGCCAGCGGGCTCGTAGGCGTGCAAATCGGCAATCATTTGGGGCCGCGCGACCTTGACGATGAACATTTGGTGCAATTCCTGATTCATTGTGCTAACGAAGGTATTCCCATTCTTGCCCATCCGTGGGACATGATGACTGACGGGCGCATGAAAAAATGGATGCTGCCCTGGCTGGTGGCCATGCCTGCGGAAACACAGCTGGGCATACTGTCGCTGATCTTGTCGGGCGCCTTCGAACGCATTCCCGCCTCGCTCAAACTCTGCTTCGCCCACGGCGGCGGCAGCTTTGCCTTTTTGCTGGGCCGGGTCGACAATGCCTGGCGGTGCCGCGACATCGTCCGGCAAGACTGTCCCCATCCACCATCCAGCTATGTAAAGCGGTTCTATGTGGACAGCGCGGTATTTGACGCGGGGGCGCTGCGTCTGCTGGTCGAAGTAATGGGTGCGGACCGGGTCATGCTGGGATCTGACTACCCCTTCCCGCTAGGTGAGCCGTCCATAGGCAAACTGGTGGCAGAAAACCCATGGCTAAGCGAGCCGGACAAGGAAAAAATCAGTGCCCTGAATGCCAGAGAATTTTTCAGCCTTCAGGATTAAAGGAGAACTGCCATGGAAAACTCCCGGTAATCGTCCTGACTCCGGGCGGCACGGTGTTCTATGCTGCAACATACCTCTCATCAATGCGTTACCCCGAATGCCTACTTCCAATGCCATGAATGATGAAAATGATCCCTTCCTCGTCACCTCCAAGCTCGAAATCCAGGCGATTTTGCGCTCGATAGAGGAAAAAAGGGCCATGCTCAGGATGCATGTCCAGGGCAGCACGGTTGCCATTATTACCACCATCCTGGAAATCGACCCTGCCAGCCGGACGCTTTTTGTCGACAACTCGACCGACGTAGATTTCAATCGGCGTATTGCCAACGCCAATAAAGTGTCATTTGAGACCAACCTCGATAAGGTAAGCATACAGTTTTTCGTCCCGCAGGTTACCCCTTGCATACAAGACAATTTACCTGCCTTGCAACTGGCTTTCCCCGAATCGGTCCGACGCGTACAGCGCCGCGAATACTATCGGGTCGACGTGCCGGTAACCGAACCTGCTTCATGCACGATTACCTTGCCTGGCGACCCAGCCATGAAGAAAATTGATTTGGGCATCAAGGATATCAGCGCGGGGGGCATTTCGGTATTTGACAATGCCCATGCACTGGACAATAGCCTGGGAACGATTTACCGGGACTGCCGGCTCGAGCTTCCCGAGGCCGGCACGGTCGTTACCAGTTTGCGGATCATGCGTTCCCAGGACGAGCAGTTAAACAATGGCAAAGAAACACGCCTGCTGGGATTCCAGTTCTTCGAATTGCCCAATCCCATGAATTTCATCATCCAGCAATATATCGGCAAGCTCGAACGTAAACTTAACGCCAAGCGGCGCGGGTTCGACTAAAGCCTTGCATCCAGCCAGCCACGCAGTGCATTGGAAACGCGGATGGCACGGGCATCAAGCAATTGACGCCTGCTGATGCAGGCCTCTTGAACCTTCGCGGCATCAAGCAAAGCCTGGCGCTGCACCCCAGGCAACAAGCCACAAGCCACCGGCGGCGTCAGCCAAATGCCCTGAGCATCCTGAATATATATGTTGCTACGGCTGCCTTCACAAACCTCATCCTTGTCATTGCAATACACCACATCGAAGAACTCCGGGTTTGCCGCAAGCCAGCGTTGAGCGTCCTCATACCAAGGGCGATGGGTCGTTTTGTGCGCCAGCCATTTATGATCGGCGCGCAACGTGACGCTGCTAAGATGCAGGCGCACAGGCTGCAGCGTATCCGGCAATGGATAAGTTTCTATCGAATACTGCCCATCCTGACTAAGCAAAAGGCGCAAGCGGTAACAACCAACAGCATCCAGCTCCCCGACGCGTTGCTCTACCGCATCGACCAAACCTCCGGCAGGCCACTGGTAACCCAGCGCCCTGCATGAGCTTGCCAGACGGCGCCAGTGCCCGGCCAGCAACGGTATCTTGCGTCCAGGCTCGACACGTATGGTTTCTATCAATTGGGCTGTTGATACGGGCATACTTCCCTCTTCATGCATTCAGGCATTATCGGTAACTGCAGCAGCCCGGCCGGATCGACTCCGGAACCAACTGACGCCGATCGCGGCAATCAGCAATAGCCCAAGGTAGCCTAGCAAGGGATAAACCGTTCCTATCAGTTTGGTAAAGCCGAAAAAGCTCAGCAACAGGCCGATACTGCAGGACAAAAGACTGAGCACGCGAAAACGACCGGTTTCCGGACGCGAAAAACGTGCGGAGAACGCAAAAAACATACCCACGGCCGTGCTGTAAATCATGCAGATAATGGAAACCGTCATCAGAATGCCGACAATCGGCGACAGCCGTGATGCCAGCATCAACGTGGGAAGCTCGGCACCCTGCAACTGATTCAAGTTGGAAAACAAGCTGATGTTAAGCAACAGAATCAGCAGGCCCAGCCCCACCCCGCCCAACAGTCCGCCGAGCATCGTCGTTTTGACGTCTTTGCTGCGACCCGAAATAACCGCCAGCATGGGAAACCCGACCGCAATATTGAAGGACGCGTAAAGAATAGCGCCCAGTGCCCAATGCGGCGCCACCGTTTCCTGCTTCTCACTGAGCGCCAGCAACGAGTCCATCTCGGCATTGCTGGTAAACAAGGCATACGTGGTGATGACCAAGACAAGCACCATTAACAAAGGCGTCGCCAGACTGACCAGATCGATGATGCGCTTTACATTCAGGCATAGCGTCAGGACGACCAAGGCGGTCATGAACAACCCGCCAATCACCGGCGATAGCCCGAATTGCTGTTTGAACAAGGCGCCCGTACCCGCAAGCATGGCCACACCTACGCCAAACAGGAAGAACGTCAGCAATATGTCCATGATGCCGCCCGCGTGGCGGCCGAACAGCGAGGCTAATACGTCTTTATGAGATTGCGCTTGAAGCTGCGTGCTTATACGCGCAATTTGTCCGCCTAAAAAAGCAAACAGCAACCCTGCCAGCACGGTCCCTGCAATGCTGGCGACGCCATAGCCAGTGAAAAACTGGAGCACTTCCTGGCCAGAGGCAAATCCGCCCCCGATGATAACGCCCATGTAGGCGAACGCCAGCTGTATTGCATACTTATTCATATCGTGATCTTCATTCATATGTGCAAAAACCAACCCGAATTGTACAAGGCGGGAATTTTCGGGCTCGAAGTGCCGTCTGGCTTTTCTTTTATAGCGAGTATGCGTCACACTGCGTCTTCGAGACACCCATTCCCATAAAGGAGCCGCCCGGCCATGCTGCATTCCTGGATCGACCACATTGTCATTTCCGCCCCTTCCCTGGAACAGGGCGCGCACTACCTGCGTCAGACGCTGGGCGTAGATCCTCAGGTCGGCGGCGAACATAGCCGCATGGGAACACACAACTGCCTGTTGAAGCTGGGAGAGGATGTTTATCTTGAAGTCATTGCCGCGAATCCGGAAGCGACGCCTCCCGCGCGTGCCCGCTGGTTCCAACTGGACGACCCACATTGGAATAACGGCCCGAAACTGGCTACGTGGGTGGCACGAACCAACGATATACAGGCCGCAGCGCAAGCGGCGCGGCCTGTGCCCATAGGCGAGGTTCAGGCCATGTCGCGAGGCAATCTGGATTGGCTGATCAGCATTCCGGAGGATGGCACCCTTGCCCTGCAAGGGGCGGCCCCCGCATTGATCCAGTGGAATACCCCCACCCATCCGGCCAGCGCCATGCAAGATGGTGGCTGCTCGTTGATCCGTTTGGACATATTTCATCCTGAAGCGCAAGCATTGACCAGCATGCTGGAACGCATTGGTTTTGACGGCAATATGCAGGTGTTTCCATTGCAGGAAGGCGCACATCCCTATCTTGTCGCGCATATTCAAACCCCAGCCGGGCCTCGCCAATTGGGCGGCACAAGCGCTGACCCGTATAATCAGGCATGACCCCACCATTTCCCCAAAGCGCGTCCTGGCCGGCACAACCGGCGACTCGATTAATCAACGGACGATCGCATGAAAGTACCTAAACGACTGCTCCCGCTAGTAGAAGAAGGCCTTATCGATGAAGTCATCAGCCAACTGATGAGCGGCAAGGAAGCTACGGTATATGTCGTGCGCAGCGGCGAATCCATCCGTTGCGCCAAAGTCTACAAAGACGCCAAGCAACGCAGCTTCCGGCAAGCCGCGTCCTATCGTGACGGCCGCAAGGTGCAGAACAGCCGTCAGGCCAGGGCCATGGAAAAAGGCACCCGCTATGGGCGCCAGATGCAGGAAGAGCTTTGGCAGAACGCCGAAGTCGATGCCTTATTCCGGCTAGCCAATGCCGGAGTGAGGGTGCCACAACCCTATATCTGCACCGATGGCGTATTGCTGATGGAGCTCGTCGTCGATGAAGACGACAATGTCGCTCCGCGCCTGAACGACGTCGACATGACCGAAGCGCGCGCACTGGAATTGCATGCACTGCTTATTAACCAGGTAGTCCGTATGCTGTGCGCCGGGATAATCCATGGCGACCTGTCGGAATATAATATTTTGCTGGCCGCCGGCGGGCCGGTCATTATCGATCTGCCCCAGGCCGTAGATGCAGCAGGCAATAACGAAGCGGCCGCAATGCTTGAACGCGACGTCGAAAACCTTGCCGTATTCTTCAGCCAATTTGCACCGCAGTTGCTGGCCACGAACTATGGCAAAGAAATTTGGGCCTTGTTCGAAGCCGGCGAACTGGACATCAGCACCCCGCTGACCGGCCATGTAGAAGCCGATACAAGGCCAGTCGATATGGAAGCGCTGATGGATGACCTGGAAGACGCGCGCCTCGAGGAAGAGGCCCGTATCCGGTATGAACAGGAAATGCGCGGGTAGGTTAGCCCGGTTTTCTGAAATCGCTGGCTATCCATTTCTCGGCGCTTTCCGCATGCAGCTTGAAGGTAGGGGCGACCTCGACCTGGGCGAGTTGCTCGCTGGCCTCGTCGTAAGCACTTAACAACGCATAAGGGTGATCGTCGTCGGGCACAATGTCCAGCTTGATGGTCAACCGGCCTGTCGCCGTCCGAACCTTAAGGCTTTTGTGCAGCATGGCATGCAGTTGTTGCTCGTGCCGGCGCAAAACCTCGGACGCTGTCTTGACCAGCGTATAGAACGCAGCAGAATCAAGCGGCTTGGGATCTTTCTTGTTGCGGCCCATGGTCCAGGGCCCTACCAATGCAGGCTCATCCTCGCCATCCAGAATCATTTCCACTGCCCAGCCGTCGTCATCTTCGTTCTTGATGACGCGGGCCGTCCAGCCGTCGTCGCACCAGAACCTCGGTTCTTGCCGCTTGACCTCATCATCGTTGACATCGTCGGACATATCTTGGTCTGCTAAAGGCGTATCGTTCACTGTATTACTGCTCCACTTGATTCATTCTTTGATCGTCCAGACGGACGTAGGATAGGCAGGCACCGGGTCAGGCTATGCGAACCGCCCCTTCACCAGCCACTGCACGGCCTCGTTCGCGGCGGCCATGCCCATGACAGCCGTAACCGTAACGACCGACCCATAACCCGCGCAGGACAAACCCTGCAGAGCGCCGGGGGATTCTGCCGCAACAGCGGACGTGTCCCATTGCGTCGGCAACAACACCGGCTGATCAAACCACAGCCCGCGCACACCCATCTTAGGCACGCGTTTGCGTGGCTTGCCCGCATGATCGGAGGCTTTAGGATACCTGTGCTGTCGGCGCAAGGTATTGCGCAACTTGGCAAGCAAGGCGTCATTCACGGCCAGGGACAAGTCGCCGGCGCGCAAACTGAGCGGATCGGTTTTTCCGCCTGCTCCGCCGCACACCACGATAGGGATCTTCCTGGTGCGTGCTTCCAGGATCATGGCGATCTTGGCCTGCGCCTGGTCGGTGCAATCGATAACCAGGCTGGTATCGGGGGCAATCAATGCCGACACATTATCCGGGCCGACGAAGTCGTCGAGCATCTGGACACGGCATTCAGGGTTAATGCCAAGCACTCGCTGGCCCATGGCCACGACTTTGGACTGCCCCAACGTCTCGCTTAATGCATGCAACTGACGGTTTATATTGGACTCGGCGATATGGTCCAGATCGATAAGGCTGATTGCCCCCACCCCGCAACGAGCCAGGGCTTCGGCGCACCACGACCCTACTCCCCCTATGCCGGCGACAACCACATGCGCGGCACGCAGGCGCTGCACGCCGTCGGCGCCGTACAAGCGGTCAAGGCCGCCAAAACGGCGGTCGGTATCGAATTGACAGGTATCAGGCATGGCAAGGCAAAAGCATTCAATAGAAAAGGTAGCGCAACGGTATCACGTCCACGCCCATGATAAAGCCTGCGGCCCTGCAAGTGATCTAAAATGGCGACTATTACGTACTTGAATCGTTTGGGCCTGAAACACGTGAACCCGATCTTTACCCCCACTCCTCATCCTGCCAGCGCGCCAGGCAGCTTTCGGCTGCTGACGGAGACCGAACGGCACGCTTCGATGCTGGATGCGCTATCTGGCTGGCAGCCGGAAGAGGATGTATGGGTATACGGTTACGGCTCGCTGATCTGGCGGCCCGAGTTCGATTTCGCAGAAAAACGCGCTGCATTGCTGCATGGGTATCATAGGGCGCTCTGCTTATGGTCACGGGTCAATCGCGGCACCCCGGATCAGCCTGGCCTGGTGTTCGGGCTGGATATGGGCGGTTCCTGCCGGGGCATGGCTTACCGTATCCCGGCCGCCGATGTACCGACCACCATGGAGGCGCTATGGCGCCGGGAAATGCCCAGCGGCGCGTACATACCAAGGTGGCTGAACTGCCGTACCGAACAAGGTCTGATCAGTGCGCTGGCGTTCACCATGAACCGGAATACCGACGCCTATGTGCGCGGCTTGTCTACCGAGCGCCTGATCAGCATTGTGCGCAATGCGCACGGCACCTACGGCCCTTGCGTCGAATACGTGCTGGAAACCGCGCAAGCGCTAAAGCGATCCAATATCCAGGACAAACGCCTGCAAACGCTGGTTCTTGCTCTACACAACGCCATAGCCAGCGATACCTAACCTGTGCCCGGCGCCAAGCTGCGCGCATGCGCCACAGACTCCGGTAAACTACGAGTTCATTCTCTTTTATTTTGCTGCCATCATGTCCGTTGCCGATATCCGTCAGAAATACGAAAAATTCGAACTGCTCGAAGCTTCGCTGGCCGCGACTCCACTTGAACAGTTCTCTATTTGGTTCAACGAGGCACTACAGGCTCAGGTTCCTGAACCCAATGCGATGACGTTGGCAACCACCACCCCAGGGGGTCGGCCTTCGGCTCGAATCGTGCTGCTCAAGGGTTATGACGAGCAAGGCTTCGTGTTCTTCACCAACTACACATCACGCAAAGGCAAGGAATTAGCGTCCAACCCTTATGCCAGCCTATTGTTTTTCTGGCCCGCGCTGGAACGCCAGGTGCGTCTTGAAGGCAGTATCGAAAAAGTAACGGCAGCCGAATCCGATGAATACTTCCACAGCAGGCCGTTAGGGTCGCGCATAGGCGCATGGGTGTCGCCGCAAAGCCAGCCTATTACCCGCGCCGAACTCGAATCCCGCACGCTGGTACTGACCGAATCGCTGGGCAGCAACCCCGAGCGCCCAGACCATTGGGGCGGATACCGGCTCAAACCCGACTATGTCGAATTTTGGCAGGGCAGGCCTTCGCGCCTGCATGACCGTCTGGTCTTCCAACGCGACAACAATGGGCCATGGTCGCGCTTGCGCCTGGCGCCTTAAGCGCCGGCACAGCACGACATCGCCATGACAGCAACGCCACCCGATTTCGATGCGGCTTTCTTTCGCTCTGCGTTAGGCCGCTTTGCGACGGGGGTCACCATCATCACGACTGAGGCATGCGATGGGCAGCGCCCCATCGGCCTGACTATCAGTTCCTTCAACTCGGTTTCTCTTGATCCGCCGATGGTGCTGTGGAGCCTGTCCAAGGCAGCATCATCGCTGCGTCATTTCCAGCAGACCGAGCGCTACGTCATTCATGTGCTGTCCGCTACGCAACTGCATCTGGCCAAACAGTTTGCCTATGGTCCGCAAGCAGCGCGGTTCAACGGTGTAGCACTAACCCGCGCACCGGGCGGCACGCCCATGCTGGATGACCCCGAATGCGCCGCCTGGTTCGAATGCCGCAATATCGTGCAGCACGAAGCCGGCGATCATCTTATTTTCGTTGGCCAGGTCGAACGTTGCGAACGCAGTTTCAGCCAGCCGCTGGTTTATCATGCCGGCGACTTTGACCTGACCCCTTCCACCGAGCCGATGTCTAACGACTAAACGAACGGTACACATACACATTATGCGGGACATAGCATGGCAGTAGATATAGACTGCGTCGTCTTGGGAGCTGGCGTTGTCGGCTTGGCAGTAGCACGCGAAATGGCCCTTGCCGGGCGCGAAGTGCTTGTGATTGAAGCCACCGAAGCCATTGGCACGGGCACCAGCTCGCGCAATTCAGAAGTCATACATGCCGGCATTTATTATCCGCAGAACAGTTTGAAGGCAAAGCTCTGCGTTGCTGGCAAACACCTGCTCTACGACTATTGCAACGAACGCGGCATACCGCACAACCGCCTGGGCAAACTGATCGTGGCGGCAACGCCAGAACAAAGCGCACAACTGGAACAAATTGCCCTGCGGGCAAGGCAGAATGGCGTTGACGACTTGTACCAGATCAGCGGCGCGCAGGCACGCGAACTCGAGCCTGCGCTGGTCTGCGACGCCGCCCTTGTTTCGCCATCCACCGGCATTGTCGACAGCCATGCCCTGATGCTGGCGCTGCAAGGCGATGCAGAAAACCAGGGTGCCCAATGCGTTTTCCATACCCGGTTCAACCAGGGCCGCGTACTGGAATCCGGCGAATTCCTTTTGCAGTTCGAAGGCGACGAGCCCATGGAACTGACCGCGAATTGCGTGATCAATGCGACCGGCCTATCAGCGCCGGCCGTCGCCGGTAAATTGCAAGGCCTGCCCCAAGAATCTATTCCGCAGGCCTATTTCTGCAAGGGCAGCTACTTCACCCTTTCAGGGCGCTCTCCATTCAGCCGGCTTATCTACCCCATGCCTGACAGTGCCGGGCTAGGCGTACACCTGACACTGGATCTGGGCGGACAAGCCAAGTTCGGGCCGGATACCGAATGGATAGACCATGAGGACTACACGCTGGACGCCCGGCGCGGGGACACTTTTTACGACGCCGTCCGGCGCTACTGGCCCGCGCTGCCTGATGGCGCGCTGAGTCCCGGCTACACCGGGATAAGGCCCAAGATTGTCGGCCCTGCCTCGCCTGCCGCCGATTTCATGATTTCGGGGCCTGCCACCCATGGCATACCTGGCCTGGTAAACCTGTTTGGCATCGAGTCTCCGGGACTCACCGCCTGCCTGGCGCTGGCCCAAGCCACCCGCGCCGCCCTGATATAAACACCTTTAGCAGCTTGAGTTTCAACAATGAACGATTACATACTTACCCTTTCCTGTCCTGACCGCATCGGGATCGTGCACAGCGTTTCCGGCTGGCTACTGAATTTGCACGGCAATATCATCGATGCCCAACAGTTCGGCGACTTGGGAACAGAACGCTTTTTTCTGCGTGTGCACTTTCACCTGCCCCAAACCGCCGATGTAGCTGAACTGGAACGATCCTTTGCATCGGTTGCCGAACGGTTCGACATGCAGGCACAGATTTATGATGCCCAGCGCAAGGCGCGTCTGTTGATCCTGGTCAGCCGCCAGGGGCATTGCCTTAACGATCTGCTTTTCCGCACGCATAGCGGACAATTGCCGGTGGAAATCGCAGGCATCGTTTCCAACCATAATGACTTTGCGGCGTTGGCAGGCTCGTATGGGGTGCCATTTCATCATTTGCCAGTGACGCCAGAAACCAAGAGCGAGCAGGAACAGCAGATCCTGGCGCTGGTCGAGCGGGAAAAAGTGGATCTGGTGGTGCTTGCGCGGTACATGCAGATTTTATCGAACGACTTGTGCCTGGCGCTGGAAGGCCGGGCGATCAATATCCACCATAGTTTCCTGCCCAGTTTCAAGGGCGCCCGTCCTTATCATCAGGCGCATACACGCGGCGTGAAGATTATCGGGGCGACGGCGCATTATGTGACGGGGGATCTGGATGAGGGTCCGATTATCGAGCAAGATATCGAGCGTGTGGATCATGCGATGAGTGCCCATGATTTGACGCAGGTGGGCAGCGATGTGGAGTCGCTGGTGTTGTCCCGTGCGGTGCGTTCGCATGTTGAGCATCGTATTTTGCTGAATGGACAGCGGACGGTGGTTTTCCGGTAGTTGGCTTATGGATCTGAATGCCAG
>NZ_JBEBUX010000085.1:0-17636 GCF_040393045.1 Pollutimonas bauzanensis
TGAAGCCGAAACAGCCCCTGATACACCCGCCTTTCTCAAGAACGAAAGTTCACGCCAACGTCAAATGCCAGCCATCAAGAACGAAAAATCACACACACACACCACGCCTGCCATCAAGAACGAAAAGCCTTGGCGCCGATGCCGGCTCGGCGCCCGCGACTTCGGCCTGTTGCCGCGCTTGCACTGCCGCAAGTCCTGCAAACACAGGCCAAAAATGCGCTAGCCGTTCCGTTACAGGAAATGGTCCAATAGCCGGCGGCTGGTCTTGTCCAGCGACGGTACGTCGCGAATCAGATACTGCACGCCATGGGCATCGGCGATAAGCAGTGAGACCGCCGAAAGCCGCCGTATGTCTTCTTCAGCTTTCAGTAGCAGCACGGTTGCCCCTCTGTCGGTTTCCACTTGCCAGCGGCTGGGCGTCGCAAAACTGGACACCTGCCGGATACGATGTATTTCGGGCATGAATTCGCGGCTGGCCAGTTCTTCTTCCAAAAGGCGGCGGGTGGCTTGCGGTAGATCGGTCAGGCTGTTTATCCAGACCAGCTCGGTGCCATCGGCGCCCACCAGGGCGATGCCTTGGTCGGGCGCGGAAATCGGAAAGCTGCGCACGGGCGCAATCGTGTCATAGACGCGGTCGCCTATGCCCAGCAGCAGCCGTCCGAAGGGGTCGCGGCTAAGTCGAAAATCGGGAATGGTCATGGGTTCACCGCCTGCTTCATGCTATGCCTTGCTCTGTGTCTTCATCCCAGCCTTCGCTGTCGGAACCGGCTTCTGCCTGGGCCGCCTGGGCCTGGTGAAGACGGAAGTAAGGGCCATTGCGGGCCATTAACTCGTCATGCTTGCCGACTTCGACGATTTCGCCTTTGTCCAGCACCACCAGGCGGTCGGCCTGGCGCAAGGTGCTCAAGCGGTGGGCGATGGAAATCGTTGTGCGTCCGCGCACCAGGTTGTCCAGCGCTTTCTGGATTTCTTTTTCGGTGGCGGTGTCGACCGAGGACGTGGCTTCGTCCAGAATCAGTATGGGTGGGTCAATCAGCAAGGCCCGCGCAATAGAGATGCGTTGACGTTCTCCGCCCGACAGCGCTTGCCCGCGTTCTCCGACCAGAGAGTCATAGCCGTGGGGCAGGCGCAGAATGAATTCGTGTGCATTGGCTGCCCGGGCGGCGGCAATGACTTCCTGCCGGCTGGCCTCGGGCTTGCCGTAGGCAATGTTTTCGGCAATGGTGCCGAAAAACAGGAAAGGCTCTTGCAATACCAGCCCGATATGGCGCCGGTATTCGGAAATGGACAGCGAGCGCAGATCAACGCCATCAAGGCGTATCGAGCCGTGCGACACATCGTAGAAACGGCATATCAGGTTGACCAGGGTACTTTTCCCTGACCCGCTATGCCCCACCAGGCCTATCATCTCGCCAGGTGCAATATCCAGGTCGATGCCACGTATTACCGCGCGATTGCCATACCGGAAGCCGACATTGCGCAATTCTATACGCCCCTTTACCTGTTCAATGTGCACGGGTTTGATGGGTTCCGGGACGCTGGATACGTGATCCAGAATGTCGAAAATGCGCTTGGCGCCCGCAGCCGCTTTCTGAGTAAAAGATACGATGCGGCTCATGGAATCAAGCCGTATATAGAAGCGGCTGATGTAGGTAAGAAAGGCGGTCAGCACCCCGACGGTGATTTCGTTATGCGATACCAGCCAAATGCCAAAGGCCCAGACGACGAGTAGCCCAATTTCCGTGAGCAGCGTTACCGTGGGTGAAAATAATGACCATATTCGGTTGACGCGGTCATTGACGACCAAATTGCGGTTATTGGCTTCGCGAAAGCGCGCCACTTCGCGTTTTTCCTGTGCAAAGGCCTTGACCACCCGGATACCGGGTATGGTGTCGGCCAGCACATTGGTAATTTCCGACCAGACGCGATCCACTTTCTCGAAGCCATGGCGCAGGCGATCGCGCACCAGGTGAATCAACCAGGCAATAAAAGGCAGCGGAATCAGGGTAACCACAGCCAGCCAGGGATTGATGGAAATCAGAATCGCCGCTGTCATCACGATCATCAAGACGTCGGTCGCGAAATCAAGCAGATGCAGCGATAGAAAGACGCAGATACGATCGGATTCAGAACCAATGCGCGCGATCAGGTCGCCCGTACGCTTGCCGCCGTAGTATTGCAAAGACAGCTTTTGCAAATGTTCGTAGGTGGCGGTGCGCAGATCGGCGCCGATCCGTTCGCTGACCCAGGCAAGAATATAGGTGCGGCCCCAACCCAACAGCCAGGCCAGCAGGGACGATGCCAGCAGCGCGCCCAGGTACAGGCGAACCAGCGGCCAATCTATGGGAACGCCATTCTGGAAGGGAATCAGCACCTTGTCCATCAAGGGCATGGTCAGGTAGGGGGCGACCAGGGCGGCGGCGGTAGAGGCCAGAGTCAGCAGGAAACCAACGAGCAAAAGCAGGCGGTAGGGCTTGGCGAAACGCCATAGTCGCAATAGCGCCCAGGTGGAGGGCGGGGAGTGGATCGTGGTTGTGCTGGTCGGACCTGACTCGGGGGCGCGTAACGAGGCGGGGGCGACACCCTGCCTCAAGTCGCGCTGGTGTCCGAACCGTTCAATGAATTGCAAGGCGGCTGGGTTGTGTTCCAGCGTATAACGCCAGACAGCCAGGCGCGCCGTGTGGTTGCGCAATTCCAGCGTGCCGACGCCGGCATGGTCGTGATGGCGCAACGCCAGGCCAGGCTCGAAAAGCCACATCTGCCATTCGTGGCTTCCTGGCCCCTTTGCCAATAACTGTCGGTCTGTCACGACCAGCATGCCGGCTGCGAAGCGCAGTTGCGGATCCAGATCCAGCATCAGCCAGGAAACGACGGTTTCGCCCGGGGAAAGCAAGGCGTCAAGCGACGTGCGCCAGGGATCCGGCAGGTCGTCAGCGACGTAGCCGATATCGGTCGTTTGAGTTTTCATTGTGTCCGCGTGACGTGTTGCCAAAGAGTAAGGCTAAAGGGGGTATGGGGCGCTATTGTCACGTTGAACAGGGGTGTTTGGTAAGAGGGCGATATGAGTGTGGTTTTTTTGCGTCTGACCTTGTGATTTTCTTCTCTTTAGATCAGTTTGGCAAACACTTGGCGCAATAATTGCCGTTAAATACGTTGCTCTCTCGACGCTTCGTCCTGCGCAGTCTTTCTTTTCTTCTTTAAGATGCAAAAAAAATCCATAGAATTCATCAGCATGATGTTTTTGCGCGGGCCGAATATCTGGGCCTATCGTCCTGTCATAGAAGCCTGGGTCGATATCGGGGAATTGGAAGATTTCCCGTCCAATACGATCCCCGGGTTCTACGAACGGCTAAGCAGTTGGCTGCCCTCGCTGGAGGAGCATCGATGCAGCGTCGGCGAACGCGGCGGCTTTTTGCAGCGCCTGCGCCAGGGAACGTGGCCAGCCCATATCCTTGAGCATGTCACACTGGAACTGCAGAACCTGGCTGGCATGCCAGGCGGTTTGGGCCGGGCGCGCGAGACGCCGGTGCGCGGCGTGTACAAAGTGATTGTGCGCGCATGGCATGAGCCGGTGACTAAAGCTGCGCTTTATGCGGCGCGTGATCTGGTCATGGCGGCGATCGAAGACCGTCCGTTTAATGTGCAGGGCGCGATAGAGCAGTTACGCGAAATGACGGATAGCTTGCGCCTGGGCCCCAGCACGGCCTGCATTGTGGACGCGGCCGACGACAGGGATATTCCTACTATCCGCCTGAGCGAAGATAATCTGGTCCAACTCGGATACGGCGCGTCCCAGCGCCGTATTTGGACAGCCGAGACCGATCACACCAGCGCGATTGCGGAAAGCATTTCAAGCGACAAGGATCTGACCAAGCGCCTGCTTAGTGCGTGCGGTGTTCCCGTGCCTGAGGGCCAATTGGTGGAAACCGCGCAGGAGGCCTGGGAAGCGGCGGAATCGATAGGCCTGCCCGTCGTGGTCAAGCCTATCGATGGCAACCATGGGCGTGGCGTGTTCACTAACCTGATGACGCAGTCCGAAATCGAGACGGCATTCGCCGTGGCGGTTGATGAAGGTAGCGGTGTCGTGGTCGAACGGTTTGTGCGGGGCGACGAGCACCGGTTGCTGGTTGTGGGTAATCGCATGGTGGCGGCCGCGCGTGGCGATGCGGCCACGATCGTTGGCGATGGTGTCAGCACTGTCGACGAATTGATAGAAATCCAGCTGAATTCGGATCCTCGGCGTGGGCGTGATGAAGACCATCCTCTTAACTTCATTCGCCTGGATTCCGCGGCGATGCTGGAACTTAGCCGTCAAAACCTGGCGCCTGATTCTGTTCCCGTCGATGGCCGGCAGGTACTGATTCAGCGCAATGGCAATGTGTCGATTGACGTGACCGATAGCGTGCACCCCAGCGTTGCGGCGACGGTCGCGTTGGCGGCACGTATCGTTGGGCTGGACATCGCCGGTATTGACCTGGTGGCCGAAGATATTTCTCAGCCATTGCAAGGGCAGCGCGGCGCGATCGTTGAAGTCAATGCCGGGCCTGGCCTGTTGATGCACTTGAAGCCAGCGGCCGGCGAACCGCGCCCGGTGGGCAAGGCCATCATTGATCATTTATTCCCCGATGGTGAAAAAGGCCATATCCCCATCGTTGGCATCAGCGGAAGCAAAGGCAAGACTACGGTTGCGCAGTTGGTGGCGCGCTTGCTGCAACTGGACGGCCAATATACCGGTCTGGCATGCAGCAACGGGCTGTTTTTTGCGCGCCGGCATGTGCAGAAAACCGACGGCGCCAACTGGGCTGCCGGGCGGCGTGTGTTGCTGAATCGTGCCGTCCATGCGGCGGTCATCGAAAACGGCTGCCGTACCATTCTTGGCGAAGGCCTGGCTTATGACCGCTGTCGTGTGGGTGTGGTCACCAACCTGGATCAGTCCGAGACGTTTCCGGATTACTACGTAAATGACGTAGAGCATGTCGCCAAGGTCTTGCGAACGCAGGTCGATGTGGTATTGCCGCATGGCGTGGCAGTCTTGAACGCCGATGATCCCCTGGTCGCCGAGATGGCCCCCTTGTGTGATGGCGATGTAATTTTCTTTGGTCTGGATGCGGCTTCTCCCTTTATCCGTCAACATCGGGATGAGGGCGGCCGCGCGGTTTTTGCGCATCAGGGGCAGGTCGTCTTGGCCCAGGGGCAAAACGAAACGCTATTGACTGAAATCGACGCCGTTCCGCTGACCCGTATAGGGCAACCCGCTTTCCAGATCCAGAATGTGCTGGCGGCTGCAGCCGCTGGCTGGGCGCTGGGCATTTCAGCAGAACTGATACGTGCCGGTATAGAAACGTTCGATGTCGAATCTGCTGATCCAGTGTGGGAAAACATAGCGGTACGGACGTTGGACACGCTGGTCTGATCAAGATCGTTGTCGACAACATCAACATGGCCCTCGGGCATTCGTGGCAATAAGGAATATCGGCAAATGGAAGTCTCACGTGTTCGGGCCTTGCGCGGCCCTAATCTCTGGTGTCGTCAAACGGTTATTGAAGCAACTGTGGCCTGTACCGAGGCAGAGCGCGTCATTGGCGACATGGACGCGTTTGAAACGCGCATGCGTGTTCGCTTTCCCGAGATTGATCTGCTCAAGCCACCCGGGCAGGAAAGCCCGAATTCCATCGCGCATGCTTTGGCGTCGGCCGCATTATGCTTGCAAACCAAAGTTGGCTGCGTACTGACTTACTGCCGCACTTCGCTGACCATCGAGCCGGGGGTTTATCAGGTTGTTATTGAATACAGCGAAGAGGCTGTCGGGCACCTGGCTTTTGATCTTGCCCAGGCGCTTTGCCTGGCGGCAATGAAAGACCTGCCGTTTGATGTGGAAGACGCGTTGGCGCGGTTGCGAGAAAAAAACGAGGACGACCGTCTGGGCCCGAGCACGGGTTCCATCGTGCAGGCGGCACTCAAACGCGATATTCCGTATCGTCGGCTAACCCAGGGCAGTTTGGTGCAATTCGGTTGGGGCAGCAAGCAGCGCCGTATTCAAGCCGCAGAAACAGACCGCAGCAGCGCGATTGCCGAAGCCATTGCCCAGGATAAAGAACTGACCAAAGCATTGTTGGCGGCTGCGGGGGTCTCGGTTCCCGACGGGCGCTGCGTTACCAGTGCCGAGGATGCCTGGGCCGTTGCGTGTGAAATTGGCGCGCCCGTTGTCGTCAAGCCGCGTGATGGCAACCAGGGCAGAGGCGTTGCCGTCAATGTACAGGGCCGCGAGCAGGTGTTGGCTGCCTATGCCGGCGCGCGTGAAGAATGCTCGGACGTCATCGTAGAGCGGTATTTTCCTGGCCATGATTTTCGCTTGCTGGTCGTCGGCGACAAGTTGGTCGCCGCCGCGCGGCGCGATCCGCCGCAAGTGACCGGAGACGGCGAACGTAGCATTGCCCAACTGGTTGATGTGATCAATGCCGATCCGCTACGCGGTGAGGGCCACGGTACATCGCTGACCAAGATCAGGCTGGACGACATTGCGCTGGCTACGATGGCAACGCAAGGCTATACCCCGGAATCCGTTCCTGAAAGGGGCGTTCTGGTTACCTTGCGCAATAACGCCAATTTGAGCACTGGGGGAACGGCAACGGATGTTACTGATCACGTGCATCCCGAGTTGGCCGCAGGAGCGGTCGCCGCAGCGCAAATGGTAGGTCTGGATGTTTGCGGACTGGATATGGTCAGCGACAATGTTTACGAGCCGCTGGACGTACAAGGCGGCTGCATTGTCGAAGTCAATGCGGCGCCGGGGTTGCGCATGCATTTAACCCCTTCTTTCGGCAAAGGCCGGGAAGTGGGCGAGGCCATCATTGCCGATATGTTCGCCGAAGGCGAGGACGGACGTATTCCGCTGGTCGCGGTGGCCGGCACCAATGGCAAAACAACGACGGTGCGTTTGATCGCGCATCTGGTTGCATGCAGCGGAAAGCGGGTCGGCATGACTAACTCGGACGGGGTTTACATTGGCGCCGAGCGCATCGATACCGGAGATTGCAGCGGCCCTCGCAGCGCGCGCAATGTGTTGCTGCACCCTGACGTGGATGCGGCGGTTTTTGAAACCGCGCGCGGCGGCATACTGCGCGAAGGACTGGGCTTTGACCGTTGCAATGTCGCCGTGGTGACCAACGTAGGAATGGGCGACCATCTGGGCTTAAGCTACATCAGCACAGTGCAGGATTTGGCCATCGTCAAGCGGGTGATCGTTGAAAACGTATCGCCCGATGGGGTTGCCGTCCTGAATGCGGCCGATCCTATCGTGGCGGCGATGGCCGATAATTGTCCCGGTGCCGTTACGTTTTTTGCCAGTGACCGAAATCATCCCGTTCTGGCGACGCATCGCGCGCAGGGCAGGCCGGTGGTGTGCGTTGAAGAGGGCGATATCGTGTTGTCCGAGGGCGTCTTCGAACAGCGCTTTCCCCTGAGCGCTATTCCTATCACTCACAATGGCACCATTGGATTCCAGATTGAGAACGCCATGGCAGCACTGGCCGCGGCCTGGGCGCTGGGTCTCGATTGGAACTGCGTGCAGCGCGGACTGGCTTCTTTTGTGAGCGATGCCGAAACCGCGCCTGGCCGCTTCAATATGTTTTCTTATCGCGGTGCAACCTTGATCGCCGATTATGGCCATAACCCGGATGCCATCCTTGCGCTGGTGCAGGCAATAGATACGATGCCTGCCGCCAAACGCTATGTGGTGATCAGCGGTGCCGGCGACAGACGCGACGTGGACATTACCCGCCAGACGGAAATTCTGGGCGACGCTTTTGATAGCGTGATTTTGTACCAGGATATGTGCCAGCGCGGCCGTAGCGACGGTGAAGTGGTGGCCTTGCTGCGTAAAGGGCTGGAGCATGCCCAGCGTACGACCGAGATACAGGATGTGCGCGGGGAATTTCTTGCGATAGATACGGCGCTGGACCAGTTGAAAGAAGGCGACTTATGCCTGGTGCTGGTTGACCAGGTGGAAGAAGCGCTTGGGCACATTGCCGGGCGTATCGCCCTTGCCTGAGCGGGTCGGCTGGCATTTGCTTACATGTCTGCCTTTTGACGGGTTGAAATGTGTGTCAGGCACAGGAATAATGAAACAGCAGTAATTCCCGTCGCAAACACACATGTCAGGAGGTTCATCATGCCAGCAAAATCGCAGGCGCAGCAAAAAGCCGCGGGTGCTGCCTTGTCGGCCAAACGGGGTGACGCGAAGGTGGGTGCGCTGAAGGGCGCGTCCAAATCCATGTACAAGTCCATGGACGAAAAAGAATTGGCTGAAATGGCTTCCACCAAGCGAAAAGGCAAGCCCGAGCATAAGTCTGATTCGTAGCCATACGCCACATACCGGCGTGCTGTGGGAAAGGCGCGCCGGTATCATTTTGGGGGACCACCATGAGCCATTTTCCGGATGCCGATGCTGCCGACTTGTCGACGACGGCGATGAGTAGACGTAACTTTATCGTGGCATCGCTTGCCGGAGGCTTTGCCTTGGCTGCGGGACCGGTAGCCGCGCAAACTGTCATTAAAACCGATACAAAAGGTCTGTTGGAAGGCGAGATCAAGATACCGGTGGCTGATGGCAGCATTCCCGCCTATCGCGCCGCACCTGAAGGAAAGACGGGGGCACCCATTATCTTGGTGATTCAAGAGATTTTCGGTGTGCATGAATACATCAGGGACGTCTGTCGGCGTTTAGCCAAGCAAGGCTATATGGCGATTGCGCCCGAGCTGTATTCCAGGCAAGGCGACCCTTCTCGATACACCGAGATTTCACGGCTAATAAGCGAGGTGGTAAAGAAAGTGCCGGATGCACAGGTGATGGGCGATTTGGACGCCGCAGTGGCCTGGGCGGGCAAGAATGGCGGCAACACCGAACGCATGGGCGTTATGGGCTTTTGCTGGGGAGGCCGGATAGCCTGGCTCTACGATGCGCACAACCCGAAAATCAAGGCGGGGGTATCCTGGTATGGGCACTTGGAGGGCGATACCGACCCGTTGCATCCAGTTCAGCCGGTCGACATAGCCGCCAAGGTGAATGGGCCCGTGCTAGGTTTATATGGCGGTCGTGACAGCAGCATTCCACAAGACACTATCGATGCCATGAAGCAGGCACTGGCCAACGGAGACGAGGCGGCGCAGGCCTCTACCTTTGTGGTGTATCCAGATGCCGGCCATGCTTTTCATGCCGATTACCGGCCCAGCTATCAGGCTGAAGCGGCCAAAGACGGCTGGACTCGCGCCGTCCAATGGCTGGACTCGTATTTGAAGGCTTAGATAAGCGGGCGATCGGTTCGGAACCAGCCTGTGAGGCTGCGCCGGGGTTGTGCGCAAGGCAGAACTTCGTGATGGATCAGGTCGCTGCGAAACAAGACCAAGCGCCCAGGCTGAGGCAAGATCCGTTTGATTTCTTCTTGGGGGTTATCGGGTGAATACAGGCAAAGTTCGCCGCCATCCGTGTCTGCCCACTGCCGGTTCAGATACAGCACCAGGGAAATGCGCCGATGCGGGGTGCGCTGATGCTGATCCAGATGCTTTTTATAGCCCCGGCCTTCGGCATAGCGGGCGAAATGAAATTCATCGCTGTTCAAGCCGGCATAGAACAGTTGGTTCATGTCTTGCCGTATGGTGTCGGCCCACGCCAGGAAGTCGGCAGATGCAGACCCTGCGTCGTTCGAAGTAAGCCAGCAGATGGCGTCGCCGCGAATGCCAGTGCTTAATGCCGCGCTGTGCAAGCGGCCGATGGAGGCTTCGTGAAAAAGCCCCATCTTCCATGCATGCTGCGACTCTAGATCCAGACGTTCGCGCAGCATAGGGTCAATCAGGTCGTCGGCAACCGCCCAATGTTGTTGGGCAAGTTTTTCGAAGAAGCCATCACGCGACCCCATAAGGCACCATCGTCATGTCGAGATGCGTATTGTTCATGAAACTCCCGGCTATCGAAAGCCATGAGGGAATAAGAAACGGGGGTAGGATTATAAATAATTTTTTCGTTATGCGCGCGCAGACAGATCAGCCAAAGCCTTGTCAAAAATTTGGCGTGTCCGGACCCAAACCAGCTCGCGCCAGTCATCGTCCGTAGGAAAGAAAAATTCCAGAATGGCGGCTTTGACTTGATCGAATTTGTCGCCCTGCAGCTCGCCGCTTAAATGCTGGAAGTGATCATTGCGCATCGCGACATGGCCAACGGTTTCGCTATCGTAGGTGCCGCATTCAACGACCAGTTGGCTAAAGCGCTTGCCTTGCATCATGTCTACCATGGCTTGCGAGGTATAGCCCGTACAGGCGGCGGAAATACCCGTATCGGTGGATTGATCCGGGCCGGTAAAAATAGTGTAGAGCCATGCGCCATAGATTCGCTGTGCGTCGGCAATGCCTGGATAGTCGTGTTCCGCAATGGCCATGAGCATGGGGTGGCCATAGGCGCCAGCACCGGTATGCAGATCGAAGCTGATGGCATCGGTGCAGTCGCTCAGGAATTCTTTAACGATGGCCCGCAGTGTGATGTTGGACCACGATGGCCCGAACCCGCCGAATTGCAGCCCGTCTTGGTGCTTGTATTGGCCTGCGCCCAATTTGTTCTTGATTTCGGGGTAGCCGACTTCGCGTATCTTTTGTGCCCAGCCCTCGTCCGACTTCTTGCGGCCTTCGGGCGTGGCGCAGTCTTTGGTAAATAAGTGGTGAATGGATTCATACAGCGGATTTTCCGGCAAAGGCTTGCTAAAATCCAGATAGTTCCGGTTCAGGTCCATATTGTCTTCATTGACCCGGCGTTTCCAGGAAACACCCCAAGGGTTGATCAGATGGACAATCAGGATACCGACATCCTCGTCGCGCGCTTTGGCTGCGAGGTATTCCATGTATTGTGTTTGGCACATTGAACCGTAATAGCCTTCGACACCGTGGGTTCCAGACACGGAAACCAGCCATTTTTTGGTGTCTGGCTTTGCAAAGATCGCGACATCGGTGTACAAGTCTTCTCCCTGCATTCCTTTCAAAGGATGCGGGTAGTGTTTGATTTGCGCCTGATGCTTGGCGGCGGTTTCCAGAAACCGCTTTCTTAGCTGGCTATAGGTGGGTACGGTGGCTGTCAAGGGTGCTGTCACGGTGTTTCTCCGAATCGGTCCTGGTAGGGTTGGGCTTGAATCCCGCTTCGGCGCGGTATTTTGAGCCTATGCATACTACTAGGGAATGCCCTGATTGTATATACAAAGCGTTAATTTACTATGGCCTTTCGACTATTTAAGCCATTGAGAGAACAAATGAAAAAGCTTGTTTTTGCCGCACTCTTTTCTGCTTGTGCATTCACTGCACAAGCGCAGGACCCAATGGTTATCCGATATGGCGTCGATCCTACTTTCGCCCCCTACGAGTCGCTCGATGCCAAAGGAAATATGGTTGGCATCGATATCGAACTTGGCAACGAAATTTGCAAGCGCCTGCAGGCCAAGTGCGAATGGGTCAAAATCAATTTCGACGGCGCCATTCCGGCCCTGAATGCACGAAAGATAGACGGCATCCTGTCGGGCCTGACTGTTACCGAGCGACGCAAGAAGCAAGTGCTGTTCAGCACCTCACTGTACACCAGCGGCTCGCGCATGATGGTGCCGAAAGACGTCACCCTCGAAACCACGCCGGAATCCCTCAAGGGGAAAACGATAGGCATTGTGCAGGGCACAACGCAGGCCGCCTATGCCAACAAACATTGGCAGGGTAAAGGGATCAATCTGGTTTCTTATCAGAACGACGAGCGGGCGAAGCAGGACTTGGCCCTGGGCCGCGTCGATGGCACCCTGCAAAACTCGGCTGCTGCCCATTTCTTTTTCGAAACGCCCGATGGCGCAAAATTCCACCTCACGGGCACTCCTGTGGAAGACCAGGAAGTCTTCGGGTATGGCACAGGCATAGGCCTGCGGCTGGGCGATACGGCGCTCAAAGACAAGATTGATGGCGCCATTGCCGCCATGAAGCAAGATGGAAAGTATCAGGAAATTCTGAGCGGTTATGCCAAATATGGTCTGGTCGCAGTCAAGGAATAGCCGGCTCTGGAACCCTGAATGCTTAAGGTCGGCAAGGAAAACGTATGTTGCATGGTTATGAGCTAGTCATACTTGAGGGCACCCTCATGACCATGGCGCTTGCGTTGTTGTCGATGTGCTTTGCCACGCTGCTGGGTATTGCGGGGGCGCTGTGCAAGACGTCCAAAAGCATGGTGCTTCGGTATCTTATCGCGGCCTACACTACCATTATCCGCGGCGTGCCTGACCTGGTGATCATGCTGCTGGTTTTCTACAATTTGCAGGTCTTGCTTAATTGGATCTGCGATTTGCTCGGCATAGGTTTTATAGAAATCGATGCGTTTACCGCGGGCGTGGTGACCGTATCCTTTATTTACGGCGCCTACATGACCGAAACGTTTCGCGGCGCGCTGGAATCCGTACCCCGCGGCCAAATCGAGGCGGCGCTGTCTACCGGCATGAGCGAAAGCTTCATTTTCAGGCGCATCACGTTTCCTCAGTTGGTTCGTTTCGCCTTGCCAGGCTTCAACAACAATATTCAGGTCATCCTCAAAGCCACGGCCCTGGTGTCGATTATTGGCCTGGTCGACGTTATCAGCGTTACGCAGCAGGCCGGCCAGGCCACCCAGAATGCGCTGTTCTTCAATCTTGTGGCTGCCGCGATTTATCTGATGTTCACGACGGTGGCTTTGCTGTGCCTGGCCTATGTCGGGAAACGCTTTAGCGTGGGCGTAAAAGAGGCGCGGCTTTGATTGAAATTTTCCAAGAGTTTTGGCCTCAGTATGTAGGCATAGGATGGGATGGGGGGCTATCCGGGGCGGCAATGACGATCTGGCTCATGCTGCTGACATTTTTCCTGGGCCTGCTGGCGTCCATACCGCTGGCTATCCTGCGCGTGTCGTCGAATAAGTACCTGAGCAAACCCATACAGCTTTACACCTTCATTTTCCGGGGCACGCCGCTTTACGTGCAGTTGCTCATCGTTTATACGGGCTTGTTCGGCCTGGATTTCATTCGAGAAACACCGTCGTTGTCGGCTTTCTTCAAAAGCGGTTTCAACTGCGTCGTCGTTGCGTTCAGTATTAACTGCTGCGCTTACGTGACCGAAGTATTGGCGGGCTCGATACGCTCGATTCCTGCGGGCGAAATCGAAGCGGGGCGCGCCTTTGGTTTTTCCAAGGTCAAGCTATATACCAAGATCATCCTGCCCTCCGCGTTGCGGCGCGCCTTGCCGTATTACAGCAACGAAGTGATCCTGGTTTTGCACGCCACTTCCATTGCCTTTACTGCTACAGTGCCGGAATTGTTGAAGGTCGCCCGGGATGTGAATAGCGCCACGTATGCGTCATTCTCGGCCTTTGGGATTGCGGGGATTTTTTACGCCGTGATCGCGGCGATACTTGTGCTTATTTTCCGACTATTGGAAAAACGCTGGCTGGCTTTCCTAAGGCCGATTTCAACGCATTAGCGCGCATTAGAAAAGAGAAGCTTATGGTCAACCTCAGGGTCGAAGACATTCACAAAAGTTACGGTTCCCTCGAGGTGCTTAAAGGTGTGTCGCTAAGCGCGAACCGTGGGGACGTGATCAGCATCATTGGTTCCAGTGGTTCAGGCAAAAGCACATTCTTGCGCTGCATCAACTTCCTTGAAGCGCCCAGCGCCGGGCGCATCATCATCAAAGGCGAAGAACTAAAAACCGTGCGCGACAAGCATAATCAACTGGTTGCGGTGGACAAGCGCCAGTTGCAGCGGTTGCGCACGACAGTTGCCATGGTGTTCCAGCACTTCAATCTGTGGTCGCACATGACGGTCATGGAAAACATCGTAGCCGCGCCTATCAATGTGCTGGGCATGGATAGGAAGGCAGCGATCGACAAGGCAGAGCACTATCTGCAGAAGGTGGGCCTGTCGCTTGATCTGGCGGCCAAGTACCCTGCGTTTCTATCGGGCGGCCAGCAGCAGCGTGTGGCCATTGCGCGCGCCCTGGCGCTGGAACCCGAAGTCATGCTGTTCGACGAGCCTACGTCGGCACTCGACCCGGAACTCGTCGGAGAGGTCTTGCGGGTGATGCAAGCCTTGGCAGAAGAAGGTCGAACCATGGTCGTCGTTACCCACGAAATGGGTTTTGCGCGCAATGTCTCCAACCACGTCATGTTTCTTCACCAGGGCGTGGTCGAGGAAGAGGGCGACCCCGCCCAAGTGCTGACCACGCCGCAAAGCAGCCGTTTAGCGCAATTTCTGTCAGGCCAATAACAGCCGATTCAGTTCATTCTGTTCTTTGCCGCGCGCCACCAGCCAACGGTGGAAGGCGCGGCAGTGCGGCTTGTGGAACACATTGGGTTTCCATTTCAGGACGTAAGGCCAGGGCAGGGAAAGCGCCTGCTTGAAAGGAATCAGCAGACGGCCGGCAGCCACATCGGCACCTATCATCGAGCACTGGGCCAAGGCAAAGCCCTGGCCGGCCAGGGCAGATTCTATTGTCATATGCGACAAGGAAAAAATACGGAAGCTGCCACGGCCTGTGGCTGCACTGTCATCGACATTGTTAGCGGCGAACCACTCGTGCCAGGAAGGCGGCGAGGTGAACTTGGGCTGCCAGTCGGTTGCCAGCAATGGGAAATTCAGGATGTCGGCGGGGCTGTGCAGTTTTTTGTTTGCGCCCAGCAGCGACGGGCTGCATACGGGCACAACGCTGTCAGTATAAAGCGCCAGGGCGTTCTGGGAGGCCGTATCGTTATTGCCATAGGTGATACGAAAGTCGATGTCGTCCCTATCGCTGGAAGGTTCCGAGTGGCTGCCTTTGAACTGTATGGTCAGATCAGGGTAGTGGATGTCTTGCCATTCGAATACCAGAGGGGCGAGCCAGGCCTTCAGCAGCGAGGGCAGGGCGCTAATCGATAGATTCGTCTGGTTTTTTGACCGTTCCAGTTCGGCCTGAGCCTCCCGTAACAGTTCGAAGGCGCCGGAGCACGCCTCGTGAAAGCGCAGCCCGTCAGGCGTCAGTTTGACGCGCTTGCCATCTTTGAAGGTCAGGCTGGTGTTCAAGGCCTCTTCCAGCAGCTTCATTTGCTGGCTGATCGCGCCGGGAGTAATTTGAAGCCGCCTGGCTGCTTCGGCCAAGTTCTGGCTATGGCCGATGACCTCGAAAATCTGCATGGCTCGAAGAGGAGGAAGGCTATTCATGGGCTTTCTGTGTGCGGTTGGCAGGGAAACACTTTAGTTATTCTAAACAATAAGAAAGATTTATATAGAATTATTTGAATTACTATAGATTTACGCGATTCGCCTTGATATGAATTGCTTTTTTCCGTTAGAACGGTTTTTTGGAGAGTCCCATGTTCTTGAGAAATGCTTGGTATGTAGCTGCTTTGGAGCACGAAATCAGTCGTACGCTGCACGCCACCAAGATCTTGGGTGAAAATATTGTGATGTACCGCAAGCTGGACGGCCAGGTGGTTGCGTTGGAGGACTCCTGTCCGCATCGCAAGCTGCCGTTGTCTATGGGACGCTTGCAAGATGATGTGCTGGAATGCGGCTATCACGGCTTGACCTTCGACTGTTCAGGCAGTTGTGTAAAGGCGCCAGGCATGCCGCAGATTCCCAAGGCGGCGGTAGTGCGCAGCTATCCCTGTACCGAGCGCTATGGTTTGGTGTGGATCTGGATGGGCGAGCCCGCAAAGGCCGACCCTGCTTCCATTATGGAAGTTGAACATTGGGGCGACCCCGCCTGGGGCATGAACAGCGGCGACGCCATGACGCTGGAATGCAATTATCTTTACGTTACCGACAACCTGCTGGATCCGACACATGTGTCGTGGGTTCACCAATCCTCTTTCGGTAATGCCGATATCGTCGGCGTGCCATTGAAGGTCGATGTCAAAGACGATGGGGTCACTGTGTCGCGCTGGATGCGCGATGTCGAGGTGGCGCCCTTCTATGCCAAATTCGTGAAGTTCAGTGGCCGTTGCGACCGCAAGCAGCAATATGAAGTGCGTTTTCCTGCGCATGCCTTGATCCGCGCCATCTTTACGCCAGCGGGCGCCGCGACCGATGCAGAGCCTTTTCATCCGGATGTATTCCTGATGGATTCGTACAACTTCATCACGCCGGTAGACGAAAACACGACCCGCTACTATTGGTTCCAGATGCGCAACTTCAGTCCCGACGACCAAGATGTGTCCCAGCAGTTTTCAGAAGACGTGCGTCATGCTTTCCATGAAGACCGCGTCGTGTTGACGGCTGTGCATGCGGGCATGGCCAAAAGCCCGTCCAAGCTGGACTTGCCTCTGGATTCAGGACCCTTGCGTTTTCGCCGCAAACTGCAGCAGTTGATCCTGGCCGAACAGCCTCAGGCGTTCGTGGAGGCTTAAGATGGCCGATGGGGCTTTGGCGGCCAACCGCGCATTCGTCGATTACAAGGTCGTTGCCAGGACGAGGGAAAGCGATGTGATCAGCGCTTTCACATTGGCGCCTGTAGGCGGTGGCGCCGTGCCGGCTTATCGTCCCGGGCAATACCTGGTGTTTCGACTGACGGTAAATGGCGTTACGGTATTGCGCAATTACAGCGTGTCAGGCGATAGCGCCGATACGCAAGTTTTGCGGATTGCCGTCAAGCGTGAACCTGCGCCCGGCGGCACTCAATGGCCGGCAGGCGTTGGGTCGAATCATTTGCACGACCAAATACACGTCGGCGATATCCTGTCCGCAGCCGGTCCTATGGGCGATTTCGTATTGGCTGAAGACAGCGAGCGTCCGGTGGTTTTGTTTAGTGGCGGTGTCGGCCTGACACCCATGATGTGCATGCTGCACCGCCTGGTGGCATCCAGCCGGCGTCGGGTGTTTTTCATTCATGCCTGCGAAAACGGCAAGGCGCATGCCTTTGCCGATGAAGTGCTGGCATTGGCTGCGCAGCGTGAAGGGGTATCGGTGCATTTTTGCTATCGGGAACCCACCGCGGCGGACAGGGAAAGCAACCGTTTTCACAGTGAAGGCCTGATCGGGCGCGAACAGGTGCAAGCATTATTGCCCCTGGATGATTACGACTTTTACCTGTGCGGCCCCAGCCCTTTCATGCAGGCCAATTGGCGTCTGTTGCGTGATTTGGGCGTCGACAAACAGCGCATTCATTACGAGTTTTTCGGCCCGGCGACGGTGCTGGAGGCCGAGGTTCAGGATGAGTCCGCTCCGGCAATACTGCCCGCGTCCGAGTCCGCGCCGGAGGGCGATGCGCCCGAGGCGCAAGTCCGCTTCATGCCGTCGGGCACCAGCATGGCATGGAACGATGAGTGCGAATCCTTGCTTGAGCTGGCCGAACAGGCGGGGCTGAATCCTGACTTCAATTGCCGGGCGGGGCTATGCAACACGTGCATGTCTACCCTGGTGTCGGGCGAGGTTGATTATTTTGAACCGCCGTTAGACGAGCCGCCGCAAGGTCGCGTGCTGTTGTGCTGTTCACGCCCGCGGGGCCCTGTCGTGATCGAGCTTGGCGCCTAACGCATTTTTGGCCGAGTTCGTGGTCGGGACGGTTTTTCGTTCTTGAGAAAGGCGGTTGTGTCAGGGGCTGTTTCGGCTTCACGCGCTACGCCCCTGGCG
>NZ_JBEBUX010000086.1:0-17548 GCF_040393045.1 Pollutimonas bauzanensis
GACAACGTCACCAGAGCCAAACAACGTCGCTAACACCGAAAATGCGCTAGCCGAAGAAAAGCCGGAACGGCGTAGGCGCTGTACCGGCTGCTTGACTAGTATTAGTTGATGCTGATTTTCCGGTCAGCAATGATTTTGGCCCATTTCTTGGATTCTTCCTTGATGCTCTTGGAAAATTCTTCAGGCGTCTCGCCACCGGGTTCCATACCTTGGTCAGCCAACCGTTTCTTGATGTCTGGCATGGCAAGAACTTTGACTGTGTCGTCCCGGATTTTCTTGATGACATTCGGGGGAGTTCCACGGGGGGCGATGAAGCCAAACCACCCATAGTTCTCGAAGCCCGGAATGCCGCTTTCGGCCACCGTAGGGACATTGGGCAGCATGGCAGCACGCTCTTTGCTGGTTACTGCCAGGGCGTGGATGCGGCCGCTGCCAACCAGTGAACTGACGGCGCCGATATTTCCGACAACAACATCGATTTGGCCAGCCATCAAATCGGTGTAGGCCGCTGCTTCGCCGCGATATGGCACATGGGTCATTTCGATGTTGCCCGCATACGAAAAGTTTTCACCAGCCATGTGCACTTGGCTACCCAGGCCGGCCGAGCCCAGGTTAAGTTCTTTGGGATTTTTCTTTGCAAAATCCAGGAGCTCTTGCAAGGTTTTGGCCTTGACCTTGTCGGAAGTGACCACCACCATGGGGCCGGCAGCGACATTGGTGATGGGTGTGAAGTCTTTCTCTACGTTGAAAGGCAGGGTTTTATATAAATGCGGATTGACCGTGAATATGCTGCCCGAAGCCATGAGGATGGTGTAGCCGTTGGGCGGGGATTGGGCAACAATACCGGTGCCTATGTTGCCACCTGCACCCAGCTTGTTGTCGATGACGACGCTTTGGCCCCATAGCTCGCTTAGCTTCTGGCCTATCAGGCGGGCTACGACATCGGTGGTGCCGCCCGCTGAAAATGGTACGACGATGGTGACGGCCTGGCTTGGCCAACTTGCCGCACAGGCGGATGAAAGCAGGCCTGCCGATAATGCCGTAGCGACAAACAGTTTTTTGAAGCCCCTTGCGGCGCTAAGTCGATGATGCATGGTTGTCTCCTGATTATAGTTATACATAGACAGCAATGACGCCACATCGGCGCATGGAAAATGCTCAGCGATACATCATGATTGAAGTATCGCTGAGCCTGAAGCAGGGTGTCGCAGTAAAAACAAAACAGTCGCTTAGGAAAAACTATGCACTTTCGAACAAGCGCGTCAGTACGAACTCGCGGTGACCCAGCGCTTCGGCCGCCGTCCAACGACCATTGGCGGTAGCCAACATGCACTCAAGCAGTTTGTCTCCTGCCTGATCCAGGTCCATGTCACGTTGCAGCAGGCCCGATGTGTCCACATCGATGTGTTCGGACATGGTGCGGACGGTGCGCGGATTGGCGCATATCTTGATGACGGGCAATATGGGGTTGCCGATCACGTTTCCTTGCCCTGTGGGGAAGAAGTGCACGGCGTAGCCCGATGCTGCACAGAGGGTGACCATTTCGGCGGCTGCCGAAGATGAATCCATGAACCACAATCCGCTGCTTGTGGGTATTTCTGCCTTGTCAATTACACCGTCGACCATGCATTTTTTGCCGATTTTCTGGATATTGCCCATGGCCTTCTCTTCGATGGTGGTCAAGCCGCCGGCAATGTTTCCCTTGGTTGGCTGCGATTCTGCCAAGTCGTCGGTTTTCCAGCGGTTGATCATATCCTGGTAGCGATTGAACATGAACATGAAGCGTTCGCGTACTTCGTTGTTGGCGCAGCGTTCGGCGACGATGTGCTCGCCGCCGGTAATTTCAGAGGTTTCGCCAAAAACCAGCGTGCTGCCAAGCTCGTACAGCTTGTCGAATGCATTACCCACGGTAGGATTGGCGCCACAGCCTGAAGTGGTGTCGGACTCACCGCATTTGGTCGAAACCCACAGATCGCTGATAGGGCATTCTTCGCGGCTTATTGCGGTTGCATAATGGACAAACTCTTTGGCTTTCTGGGACGCTCGCTTGATGGTTTCATGATCGCCGTTCAGTTCGATGCTAAAGCCGGCAACGGGCTTGCCGGTTGCCGCAATGGCGTCGACTATACGCTTTGTCCAGCCTTCTTCGATGCCGATTACAACAACGGCCGCAACATTGGGATTGCTGCCAGTTCCTATGAGGGTACGAAAGTGCAAGTCCAGATCCGCGCCGAATTGCAGTCGCCCATAAGGATGGGGCAGGGCAATGGTGCCCTTGATATTGTTGGTGACGGCTTCGACAGCCGCATTTGAAATGTCGTCGACGGGAAGAATGATCACGTGGTTGCGAACGCCTACGCGTCCGTTGTCGCGGCGATATCCCATGAACGTAGAGGAAGCAGAAATGACGGCCATGTTGAGAATCCTTATATCCTGATATGTGTGGTGGGCGGGTCGCGGACGGCTACCAGCGTTTGGTTTTTATGTTCTGAACGTGGGCATGGTCGCCGACGGCAATAGGGGCGACTACCTTGCCGATGTCAACGCCGTACTTGAAAACGGTGTCGCCGACGTTCATTTCTTGCAAGGCGACTTTATGTCCGATGGGGATGTCTTGCTTGGCGGTCACATGAATTGTCTTGTCTTCGTCCATTATCCAGGCGGTGAGTTCGGTACCGGCCTTGATGCCTTCTACTACGGCTACCGCGACCGTGTCCTTGGAATCGTGCAATACGGCATGAATCATTTTTCTTCCTCTCTTGATGAAAACCGCCGACAGACCCGAGATGGCCGGCCGGCACCATGGAAGCAATATTATGCGGCTGGTTCATCCATGTCAAGCATATCATCTATATGATTTGATTGTATGGGTTAAAATGTATAAACAGAATGGCTTGCGGCTCGGACGCCTGTCGTCAGGTCTACAATTGCGGACACTACTCTTCTATGCATGAACAGCTTATGAGCACAAATTTGTCACACCTTAGTCCTTCTGGAACACCGCTTTACCAGCAGGTAAAGCGGGCCGTATTGGCCGCGTTGGCTACCGGAGAATGGAAGCAGGGGGAAGCCATTCCACCCGAGAAGCTGCTGGCAGAGCGCTTTGCCGTGTCCATAGGCACCTTGCGCAAGGCCATAGACGAGCTAGCCGCTGAAAACATACTTATCCGGCACCAAGGCCGCGGTACTTTTGTGGCCATCCATGCACACAATCAGCACTTTTTCAAATTCTTCCGGATAGTCCGTCAGGACGATGCCAAGACCTATCCGACTACGGTGTTGCAGCGTTTCCGGCGTGTTCGGGCTAGCGAAGAAGCGCGTGAAAAGCTGTTGCTTGGCCCGGGCGCCTATGTGTTTGAGTTCGTGAACCTCCTGAGCTTGCATGGCGACAGGGTGATTGTCGACACGATTACGCTTCCGGAAGCCTTGTTCAGCGGCCTGAGTAAAGAGCAATTGCGCCAGCGCTCGAGCACGCTTTACAGCTTCTATCAGGAAATGTTCGGCATCAATGTCATTGCCACGGCTGAGCGGGTCCGCGTAACTACTGCCGATGCCGACCATGCAGCCTGGCTTGATATTGCAGATGGAGATCCTTTGCTGGAGGTTCGGCGTGTCGCCTATTCGTTTCATCAGCTGCCTATCGAATGGCGGATTTCCCGGGTCAATACCGAGCGCTATGAATACATAGGCCAGGAGCATGCCAACGGTTAAGTAGTTCATGGCCAGGAGAGGGCATGCCAATCTCCAGACTTGACACAGCTATTTCTAATTCATCTATATCATTTGATTGACATGGATCTATAAGGAAAGGTACGATCGGGCTCTCACCTGGAGAGCCGATGAAAATAGTCATTTCCGAATTCATGGATGGCGCTGCTGTAGCGCGGCTTCAACAAAGCTTTGATGTCCTCTATGATCCCGCGTTGGTTGATCGGCCTGATGCACTGGGCCCGGCATTGGCTTCGGCAGATGCCCTGATTGTGCGCAACCGTACCAAGGTAGACAACAGTCTGCTGGCAACCGGGGCCAAGCTTAAAGTGGTCGGGCGACTTGGCGTTGGGCTCGACAATATTGATATGCCGGCGTGTGCTGAACGAAGCATCAAGGTGATACCTGCTATTGGCGCCAATTCGCAGGCAGTAGCTGAATATGTCATTGCCGCCTCCATGCTTTTGTTGCGTGGCGGTTTCATGTCTTCTGCCGATGTCGCATGCGGAGGGTGGCCGCGCGGGCGTTTATCCGAAGGACGTGAAACCGCAGGCAGGGTGCTGGGATTGGTGGGCTTTGGGGGTATTGGTCAGTTGACCGCGAAATTAGCACGCAGCCTGGGTATGACGGTAACCGCCCACGATCCGGCCCTGCCCGATAGTGCTGAAATATGGGGGCAGGTCGGTGTCCAGCCGAGCTCGTTGGATATGCTTGTAATGGGGGCCGATGTGATAAGCCTGCATGTGCCGTTGCTTGCCAGCACCCGCCATTTATTCAACGGCGCGCTTATCGCTCGAATGAAGCCGGGCGCCATACTTATCAATACGGCCAGGGGCGGTATCGTCGACGAATCCGCCCTGGCGGCGGCGTTACGCGAGGGTCGGCTTTCCGGGGCGGCACTGGATGTATTCGACGTCGAACCGGTTCCGGCGGCCAATCCATTTGGGGGCGTGCCCAACCTGATTCTTACACCCCACATTGCCGGCGTCACTGCAGAATCCAATGTGCGCGTCAGTCAACTGATCGCTGACCAAGTCAGTGCTTATTTACTCAAATAACTGTATTGCTAAGGGTAACCATGGCACTTTATTCGGTTGAATCTCTTGAAGAACGCGTTGTGGCAGTCCTGCAGAATGCGGGCGCCACATTCGAGATGGCACACAGTACGGCGTGTGCTTTGGTGAAGGCAGAAGCGCAAGGCTTGGGTTCACATGGTTTGTCCAGGGTGAGCCAGTATGCTTCGCATCTGCGCAGCGGCCGCGTCGATGGCAGCGCGCGGCCCGCCATTCTGCGCTCCCATGGTGCGGGGGTACTGGTGGACGCCGGGGAAGGGCTGGCATTTCCTGCATGCGAATTGGCTATTCGTGAGGCCATAAGCCGTGCTCGTGAATTCTCTATCGCCTTTGCCGGAGTGACGCGTAGTCATCACTTCGGAGTTGCGGGCCTGCATCTTGATGCAGTATCGCAAAGTGGTATGGTGGGTTTTGCCTTCAGCAATTCGCCGGCCGCCATGCCGGCCTGGGGTGGAAGCCGGGCATTGTTCGGCACTAATCCCATTGCTGCCGTGTTTCCGCGGCGTAGCGGGGATGCAGTGAGCATAGATTTGTCACTATCTGAAGTGGCGCGGGGCAAGCTGATGGTGGCGGCGCGCGAGGGGCGCCAGATCCCTCTGGGCTGGGCGCTGGACAAGGATGGGCGGCCTACTACGGATCCGCAGGCGGGACTCGATGGCATGATGTGTCCAGCAGGAGGAGTGAAAGGAGCAATGCTTGCGCTGATGGTCGAGCTGCTATGCGTATCGTTGACAGGGGCTGCATTCGGATTCGAAGCAGACTCGTTCTTCAGCGTCCAAGGCAATCGGCCGCATATAGGCCATGTTTTCCTGGTAGTGGATCCATCGGCATTGGCAGGTATGGACTCCTACTTCGACCGAGTCGATGTGTTGCTTGCAGCCATGCTGGCTGATGAAGGCGTGCGAGTTCCGGGTAGCCGGCGCAGCAACATGAGTGATCGCGCAGCTGCTAACGGTATCGAGGTATCTGACACGGCATTGGCTCAAATGTCGGCATAGGGCGGGCGTTCAGGCGCTTGCCGCTTTGCGGCCTATTATCCCGGTCGCCAGCATGGTGCCCAGCAAGACGATGCTGGTGCCTAGAAGCAAATGTAGCGTAAGCGCTTCGCCAAGAATCATCACGCCCCAGAAGATGCCAAACATGGGAACCAGAAAGGTAACGGTAATGGTTTTGGTCGAACCCACCCTTGCGATCAGGTGGAAAAATATAATATAGGCGATGCCGGTGCATAGAATCGCTATAGCGGCGGCTGACGCCCATGCTACGTTTGAAATTGGGGTGCTTGGCCAGGCCCATATGGCCAGCGGCGCCAGCAGGATAGCGGATGTCGCGACACTGCCCGTGGCGATGGCAATGGGGTCTATTCCCTTCAGGTATTTGGTTGTGTAGCAGGCGGCCACAGCATAGGAAAATGGCCCCGTCATGGCAATGAGCACCATCCAGCCTTCACCTTGTGCGCCGAACGACAAGTCTTCATAGACCAGCACGATAATTCCTGCAAAGCCTATGAATAGGCCAGCCAGGCTTGCCCACGTCAGGTGTTCTTGTAGCCAGGCACGAGCAATCAGTGCGCCGAACATGGGAGTCATGGCGTTAATAACGGCCAGCGTTCCAGCCGGCAAGCTTTGCGCCGCATAGGCAAAGCAGTAAAACGGGATAGCCGCGTTCACAATGCCGCAAACTGCGATCGGCTTCCAGTGGGTTTTCAGGATGGCCAGCTTACCCATCAGTGCAGACACAGCCAGCAGGAAGATGGCGCTGATGCCGATGCGCATTTCAACAAAGGCCATCGGGCCAAAGTCGTTGACCGCCAAGCGCATGAACAAGAACGAGCCGCCCCAGATAGCGGCAAGCAAGAACAAATTGCGGAGATCTCTGGGTTGCATAGGGGGAACTTAGCCGGACTAAGCTTTTAAGGATGCTCCGAACTTGGCCACCCAGTGCGCGGTAGAGGTATCGTGCCCGGGGTCGATGGCCGCTTGCCCGGCCAGTTCAGCGACAATGCCTTTGGCCAGCACCTTGCCATATTCCACACCCCATTGATCGAACGGGTTAATACCCCAAATGATGCCTTGTACAAATACCTTATGTTCATACATCGCCAGCAGGGCGCCCAGCGTATAGGGCGACAAGCGGGGTAGCACAATAAGGTTGGAAGGGCGTCCGCCTTCGTGCTCTTTATGCTTGGCCAGCCAAGCGGCTTTCTCGCGCGGCAGGCCTAATTGCAGGCATTCCGCCAGGGCTTGTTCGTAAGTCTTGCCTTTTAACAAGGCTTCGCGCTGGGCCAGGCAATTGGCGAGCAGGCTTTGATGGTGTTCGGGCCAGCCGTGGTCGGCTTGTTCGCACACAATGAAATCGACAGGCGCACCGTCGGTGCCCTGGTGCAGCCACTGGAAAAACGTATGTTGTGCATCGGTGCCGGGCATGCCCCACACAGCAGGGCCGGTGGGCACGCCTACGGCGTCGCCGGCCTCGTTGACCGACTTGCCCAGCGATTCCATTTC
The DNA here is from genome assembly GCF_040393045.1 of Pollutimonas bauzanensis. Classification (GTDB taxonomy): domain Bacteria; phylum Pseudomonadota; class Gammaproteobacteria; order Burkholderiales; family Burkholderiaceae_B; genus Pollutimonas; species Pollutimonas bauzanensis_A. Next base: position 7,286 of record NZ_JBEBUX010000086.1, read on the forward strand.
CAGTTGCTGAATATAGGGCACCAGACTCGCGAGCCGGAAATCGTAGGGGGCAATATTCAGCGACCCATAGTCCAGCACACTGCGGTTGACGATGCCGGCGATAGCCATTTGTATGGGGGCGTTCTGGGCGATAGGCGCTTGGGCGAAGTGGGCGTCCATCGCTGCGGCGCCCGCCAGCATGCCGGCCACCACGTCAGCACTGACAGCCAGGGCGGTTGTCAGGCTTACGGCCGACCATAATGAAAAGCGCCCGCCTACCCAGTCCCAAAGCTTGAAAATATGCGCGTCTGGCACACCCCACGCCTTGGCCACATCGGGTCTTGCGGTAATGGCAACCACTTGTTCATAGGGGTTTTGCACGCCTGATGCTTGCAGCCATTCCAGGGCGCGCTGCCCGTTTTGCAGGGTTTCAGCCGTTGTGAACGATTTTGACGCCAGTACGATCAAGGTATCGTGCGGATCTAGCCCAGACAGGCCGCCCTGAATGGCGTGGCCGTCGATATTGGCAACAAAATGCACTTGCCGCCATGTGCCGGCATAACCGAAGGCGTTGACGGCCAGGCGTACCCCCCAGTCGCTGCCGCCGATACCAATATGGACGATATTGCGCCAACGCCGTTCTGAATCGGCCAGGCGCACGAATTCATTCAGTCGCTGGCGCTCGGCGGCGACTTCATCGATGGGGGCAGGGGTGCGCAGGGCCGTATGCCAGGCAGCGCGCTCTTCGGTAACATTGGCGATGCCGCCCGAGAGCAGGCGATCGCGCATGGCATCGAATTGGCGAGCCGCCAGCAGGGCTTCGGTGGCTTCTTCCAGGGCAGGGGAACTGCTTTGCCCGCTAATATCCAAATCAATGCCCGCAGCGTTGATCAGTCGCAGGCTGTTGACATGGATAGGGGCAGCTTTGGCAGCGCTTTCAAATGCCGCCCATTCCGGCAAGCTGGTTAGCGCAAGAATGTGGGGTGTGTCCGGTTGGACATCGGCGGTTGGCTGCTGACTGGTCACGGACGCTCCTTGTGGTTTTGACAATCGCTAGCGGATTGTAAAGCCTTTGGTGTGCGTCCAACTTTTCTTATTAACGACGACGCTGGCTTGGGCCGCCAGGTGCGCGACCAGCAATGTGGCGGAAAGTGATCCGGCCTTTGCTCAAGTCGTAGGGCGACATTTCCAGCGACACTTTGTCGCCCGCCAGAATGCGGATGTGGTGCTTACGCATTTTTCCGCCAGTGTAGGCGACGACCGGGTGGCCGTTGTCCAAGGTGACACGAAAGCGCGAGTCGGGCAGTACTTCAGTAACCAGTCCACCCATTTCAATCAGTTCTTCTTTAGCCATAAAATATTCCTGTAAAAATTAATAAAGTGCCGGCACGTCGAACTCGCATTGCGTATCATTCGATGGCGGGCGTGATGCGATATCATGGCATCCGTAGGCAGCATTGGTATTGGTAAGGGCAGTGACATTTCGCAGGTGAGCGTTGGCTCGGCCCAATGTACGGCTGCTGCGATTGCGAACCGAGGTTCGAAGGTCAGGCGTGGCGTTAACCGCCGCCTGAAGCGGGGCCCCAGGCCTTGTTGATGGCCATAGGATGAATACATGCGACGCAACGCCTAGGAAAGCGCGGTGCCTGTTCCCGGTGATATAGGGGTATTGTTCTTGCTGGCTGCACCTGCGTTAGCAGGAACATGTTATCACACGTAGTTCCACCTGCCAATAGGCGCTTACGATTAATAAAACAAGCCGCTTTCTGTATTCAGGCAATCTGAACTCAGCCTTCTAAAAAACAAGATTGTTTATACAGGCGCCACGTTGTTAGATACGATTTCCTGTGCGGCACTATGCCAGTTAACCAGCCAGAATAAAGGGAGAGCCATGGCTCACGAATACCAGCATATCAAGTTCAACTATCAAGATGGTGTGGGGCATATCACCCTGAACCGGCCTGAAACGCTAAACAGCTTTACTCAAATCATGCATGATGATTTGAAAGCGGCGCTTACTTTTCTTGAGGCCCAAGACGATTTGCGCGGCGTCATCCTTACTGGAACGGGGCGCGGTTTTTGCGCAGGCCAGGATTTATCTGAAAGAAAGCCGTTGCCGGCGGGTCAAAAGCGCGACATGGGCGCAGGCATCGAAAACAATTATCGACCTTTGGTTTTGCGGCTGCGGGCCCTGCCGGCGCCGGTAGTTTGCGTGGTGAATGGCGTAGCGGCGGGTGCGGGAGCCAGCGTGGTTCTGGCTTGCGACGTTATCTTTGCGGTCAAGTCGGCCAAGTTCATTCAGGCGTTTACGAAAATCGGGCTCCTGCCAGACGCCGGTGGCACGTATTTTTGGCCGCGCATGGTGGGCACCCAGCGTAGCATGGGCGCATCCCTGTTTGCGGAACCGGTCAGCGCGGAGACTGCAGAACAATGGGGGCTGATTTGGCGCTGCATTCCCGATGACGAGCTGGAGTCGACCATTGCCTCGGTGCACGAGCGCCTGGCCAACGGCGCGACGCGGGCGTTTGCCGCCACCAAGCAGGCTATTTATGCTTCGGGGGACAACTCGCTGGAGGCGCAGATCAATTACGAACGCGACTTGCAGCGCGGCTTGGGCGATACCGACGATTACCTGGAAGGCATGGTCGCCTTTGGCGAGAAGCGACCGCCCCGTTTCCAGGGGCGTTGAATAAGTGTTTTCCCCAGTCTTAAGCGGCATTTAATAGGCTCTTATCTAAATACGTATTGTGGGGCGGCAGTCGGACGGGCAAACTTGGCGAACGAGGTAGAAAACCACGATCAAAGAATATCCAGGAGACCCCTAATGACTGCTGTGAAAAACCTGCTTTCCGCAAGCCTGGTGGCATTCGCCGCCTTGGGCTCATTGTCCACCCATGCTGCCGATGTCACGATAGGCGCCGTGTTTCCCCTAAGTGGCCCTAACGCGACCTATGGGGATATCTTCGGTTCAGGCGCCAATCTGGCGGCCGAGCACGTCAATGCCGACAAGCTTATCGATGGCAAGCTGACTATCCAGTACGAGGATAGTCAGGCTTTGCCGCAGCAGGGCGTCATTGCCATGAACAAGCTGGTCAATGTGTCCAAGGTGCCTTATGTGTTGTCGGCGTTTACTGGCGTCTCTAAAGCGATCTCGACCACCGCCAGCCGTACCAAGACAGTGGCGATCAATGGCGGTGGGGTGGGGCCTGATCTGGCCGAACTTGGCCCTTATTTCTGGAACATCATTCCCCTGGCCAACTATGAAGTAAAGGCCGTGCTTCCGTACCTGATCAAAGAACGCAACATGAAGCGGTTCGTTCTGGTGTATGTGGATGATCCTTTAGGCGAGGGCATACGCAAAGAGCTTTCCGACAGCCTGCCCAAGATAGGCGGCGAGCTGGTCGAAGCCTTATCAGTGCCGGCCACTGCGCAACAGTTCAGCGGAATCGCCGCGCGCGTGCGATCTGCCAATCCAGATGTCATTTACATTGCGTCGTATGGTTCCCAGCAGTCGCAAATCGTCAAACAGTTCCGCGACAACGGTATCAAACAACAGTTCGTCAGTTATACGGCGTTTTCCACACCTGAACTTAATGCGCTGCCCGAAGCCAAGGGGGCGTACTACACCAGTCAAAATGTGGATTGGAATTCCACCGACCCAGTGACCAAGCGCTTTGTCGATGACTACAAGAAAAAATACAACAAAATGCCCACGGCCTACATAGCCAACTACTACAACGCAGTTCGCTTGTTTGGTTTGCTGGCGCATGAACTGGAAAAACAAGGCAAGCCGATTACTGGCGAAAACTTGTTGGCTCAGCGCATTCAAACCAAGACATTCGACCTGGTGGGCGGCAAGGTGACGTTTGCAGAGAATGGAACCGTAATCAGCCCCATGCAGATCAATGAAATCGATGGCGCAGACGGCAAAGTCGTATCGGTCATTGCCGAATAAGCCGGAAAACACATTGCCATGCTGCTGATACAACTCTTGATTAATGGGGTGCAGGTCGGCGCGTTATACGCGCTGATCGCAGTCGGATTTTCACTGATTTTCGGGGCTACTAAAGTATTTCACTTTGCGCATGGGGCGACCTTCACCATTGCCGCCTACGTGTTCTATTACGTTTATTCTGTGGCGCAAATGCACTGGCTGCTGGCGGTGCTGGCGGCAACGCTTGCCGCCGTCATCTTTGGTGTCTGTCTGGATCGCTATGTCTATGCGCCCATTCAGCGGCATGAGGGCTCTTTCTTTACGGTATTCGTAGCGTCGTTGGGCGCCGGCATTATCGTTCAGAATCTGATTGGAATGATCTTTGGCCGCGGATTCGTGTCGGTGACTACGCCATTGTCGCGCAGCATCGAGCTGATGCCGGGGCTGTATGTGTCGCCGCTGTCAGGCATCGCCATCATTTGCGCTGTGGTTTTTTTCGGCGCCTTGCAAATTTTCCTGATGCGCACGCATGTCGGCATGGGGTTGCGGGCGCTTTCCGAGAACCCCGAGCTGGTTCGTGTTTATGGTTTGAGTCCGCGGCGTTTGTCGACCATTGTTTTTGCTCTGGGTTCTTTGCTGGTGATACCTGCGGCTATTCTCAGTGCGGCAAGCTCGGGCCTGAATCCCGCCATGGCGCATCACGTCATGCTGATCAGCCTGGCGGCAACCATTGTTGGCGGTGTCGGCAGCCTGCGCGGCGCAGCGTGCGCCGGGCTGTTGCTGGGCATGAGCGAAAACCTGGCGCTGATGTATCTGGGGCCGCAATGGAGCGAGGCTGTGACTTTCGTCGTGTTGTTCCTGTTCATCCTGTTCCGTCCGTCCGGCTTTTTCGGCCGCGCCATCACTTCGTGAGGTAACAGGGAAATGCTAGCTTATATACTCAATCTCGCGACGTTGATGTGCATTAACGCCGTTCTTGCCATAACCCTGAATTTCATCATGGGTTACGCAGGTATTTTTTCCATGGCGCATGCCATATTTTTTGGTGTGGGCGCCTATACCGCCGCGTATTTTGCGCTGAACTTCAGTGCGTCGTTTTTTCTTGCCATACCTGTCGCGATGTTTGTCGCGGCAGTGCTGTCGCTGGTGCTGGCGTTGCCGGCCTTGCGGGTGCGCGGCGAATATTTCGTAGCGGCTTCGCTGGGGCTGCAAGTGCTGGGCGTTACGATCTTCGCCGAATGGAAATCCTTCACCGGCGGCCTGGGTGGCGTCATTGGCATTCCGCCTGTCGATATTTTCGGCTACGCGGTGGCTGACCCGGCGCAGTTCATGTTGCTTGCCGCAGGCTGCTTGCTGTTGGTTGTCTTCATTACCAGCACGCTATTGCGGTCCAGCTTCGGACGCAACCTGAAAGCCATTCGCGATAGTGAATCGGCGGCGCACGCCTTTGGCAAGAACGTGTCACTTATTAAAACCCTGTCGGTCATGATTTCATCCGCCCTGGCGGCGATCGCGGGTGCGCTGTATGCCTTCTATCTGGGCTTTATCAACGTTGAAAGTTTTATGCTTGATACATCGGTATTGCTCATGGCCATGGTCATTATCGGTGGCACGGGTACGCTGCTTGGGCCTATCGTGGGCACCATGCTGCTTATGCTGTTGCCCAGCCTGTTCAGCTATATGTGGTTTCTGCCGCCGACCGAGATCGGTGCGATCCAGCAAATCGCCTATGGCGCGGCCATGGTGCTATTGATGATTTTCCGTCCGAGCGGGCTGGTGGGATCTTCTAAAAACACGGGGGCGAAATGACCCAGCCTGATCAAGAAGTATTGCTGCGCATTACGAATCTACAAAAGAATTTTGGCGGCCTTAAAGTTACCAATAATGTGTCGCTGGATATGCGGGCCGGCATTGTGACCACGCTGGTGGGGCCTAACGGCGCCGGCAAAACCACGCTATTCAATCTGATTACAGGGCATTTGACGCCTACAGGCGGTGATATCCTGTGGAAGGGCGAGTCTATTGTCGGCCAGGCCCACTGGAAAATCGCCCGCAAGGGCATTGCCCGAACTTTCCAGGATTTGCGCCTATTCGATCAAATGACCGTTCAAGAGAACGTGTTGACCGTAATGGAACCTGTGTCGTGGATATGGCAGCCGGGTGGGCGCGCCGGCCGCAAGGCTAAAGAGGAGCGGGTCATGGATATCCTGGCGAAAACGCACCTGACCAGCAAAGCCAAAACACGCGCCATAGACTTGTCGTATGCGGAACGAAAATTTCTTAGCCTGGCTCGCATTATGGCCACCGACGCCAAGATGTGGCTGCTCGACGAACCTGCTTCGGGGCTGGATCGGGGCTCGTACGAACTGTTCCTGACGCTGTTGCGCAACGAGGTCAAACAAGGCGTCACCGTATGCATTATCGAACATAATCTGGATATTGTGATTGGCATTTCTGACCGCATTGCCTTTCTGGATCAAGGCAAACTGCTAGCCGATGGCGATCCCGCCACGGTGCTGAAAGATCCGCATCTTGCGGCGATCTATTTTGGGGAGCAAGCCGCATGACCGACGTTGTGCTCAAGACAACAGGCCTTGTTGTGGGATATGGCGGACGGCCGGTGTTGGATAACTTCGACTTTGAATTGCGCGCCAACGAAGTGCTTTGCCTGATCGGCCATAACGGCGCAGGCAAGTCGACCCTGCTCAAGTCACTGTTCGGCCTGATTCCGCGCCAAGATGGGCAAATCTTCCTGGATGGCAAGCAACTGAATACCATCGAACCGCGTGCGCTGACCGCGGCCGGGCTCTCGCTGGTGCCAGAGGGCCGGGGCATTTTTCCGGGCCTTACCGTGGCGGAGACCATGAAAATGGGTTTGTGGGCTGCGGGTGTGCCTAAAGAAAAGCGCGCAGAACGTCTGGAGTGGGTGATGTCCGTGCTACCCGCGCTTGCCGGCTTCTACCAGCAACGAGCGGGCACTTTGTCGGGTGGCCAGCAGCAAATCGTATCGATTGGCCGTTCATTGCTAAGCCGGCCCAGGTGCCTGTTGATGGACGAGCCGTCCATTGGCCTGGCGCCCAAGCTTTTCCAGGACTTGCTCCAGCCAATACGAGCGCTGCAGCGCGCTACCGGCATGTCGATTCTGCTGGTTGAACAGAACGTTAAAGAAGCGCTCAAGATTTCCGACCGCGTGGTGGTCATGAAATCCGGCGCCATTATTACCGAGGCCTTGCCCGAAGAGCTTGCCGATAACGCCAAACTCATGGAGCTTTATTGAGATGTCCCAGTTTTTAAGCATGCCGGAATTGCTGGCCCACCATGTTGCCCAGCATACCGGTGATGTCGCCTTTATCGATGGCGACCGCCAGATCACGTACGGAGAATTCGACCTTATGTGCCGGAAAACGGCTGTCTGGCTTGCCGCGCAGGGTATAGGCCCGGGCGACAGGGTGGCCGTATGGCTGGTGAATCGTATTGAATGGCTGACGCTTTATGCTGGCTTGTCGCATATTGGCGCTACGCTGGTTGCCGTCAATACCCGTTACCGTTCACACGAACTGGAATATATTCTGGAGCGCTCGCAGGCCAAGCTGTTGGTGCTGGAGCTGAATTTTCGCAAGATCGATTTTCCCGCGGTGCTGGCTGGCGTTAATCCCGCCGCCGCGCAAAGCCTGGAGCGCGTCGCGGTACTCAATGCGGCTCCGGCCGACTTGCCGGACAGCATTCTTGGCAAGCCTACGACCACTTTCAACCTGGCCGACTTGGCGGATGGCGATGTGCCGCTGACGGGTGGGCCAGACTCCCTGAGCATTCTGTTTACCACGTCAGGCACGACCAGCGGCCCGAAACTGGTGATGCATCCGCAACGCACAGTGACGCTGCACTGCCAGCGGGTCGCGAAAAGCTATGGGTTCGAAGAAAACGGCGCATGTCTTTTGGCGGCGTTGCCGTTTTGCGGCGTATTCGGGTTCAATGCTGCGTTCGGGGCGATTGCGGCAGGCAAGCCAGTTGTCCTTATGGACACGTTCGATGGCGCTGAAGCGGCAAGACTGATTGTCCATCATGGCGTAACCCATGTCTTTGGCAGCGACGAGATGTTCCGGCTCATCATGAACCATGCTGTAGGAGACATGCCCTTCCCATCGGCGCGGGTGTTCGGCTTTGCCTCTTTCCACCCCGGTGTCGATGAGTTTGGCAGCGAAGCCTGGCGGCGAAAAATTCCTTTGTTTGGACTTTACGGTTCCAGCGAAGTACAGGCGCTTTTCTCGTTGCAACGAGTGGCCCAGCCTATACCAGAGCGCATCAAGGGGGGCGGTTTACCGGCTCATGCCGGTGCCGAAATCCGCATACGCGATGTCGATACGGGCGAAATTCTGCCTGTGGGCCAGAGCGGCGCCATCGAGATTCGATCCGACACCAACTTCGTGGGCTATCTGAATAATCAGGAAGCGACGCAGAAAGCTATCGACAAAGATGGGTTTTTCTCTACAGGCGATGTCGGCTACTTACGCGAGGATGGGAGTTTCGTTTATCAGACGCGCCAGGGCGATGCCATACGCCTGGCGGGCTATCTGGTCAGCCCGGCCGAGGTCGAAGATGTCTTGAAGGATCTGCCCGGCGTGTCTAACGCACAAGTGGTGGGGGTCGAGCTGAACGGCCAGGTGCGCTGCGCCGCCTTTGTCATTCTTGAGCCCGGCCACACCCTTGATGAAGCGTCGCTCAAGGCTGGCGTAGCCAATACGCTGGCCGCCTTCAAGGTGCCGGTCCGCATTTGGGATGTGCCTGAATTCCCTACAACGCAAAGTTCGAATGGCGCGAAGATCCAGCGCACCAAACTGCGCGACATGGCCATCCAACGATTAAAGGAAGCAGCATGACTACTTATTACTTAGAAGATTTTGCAGTTGGCCAGGTCTTTGAAAGCGGCGGGCGTACTATTACCGAAGCAGACCTGACCTTTTTTTCCATGCTGTCAGGCGACTGGAATCCGTTGCACGCGAATGCGGAATTCGCCAAGACCACGCGTTTCGGTCAACGCGTCGTGCATGGCGTACTGGGTATCGCGGTAAGCACAGGTATGCTGCACGAGCTGGGCATTTTTCATGATTCGGTCATCGCCATGCTGGGCTTTCGAAATTGGAATTTTCTGGCGCCGTTGCTGGTCAACGATACTATCCATTTGAAGTTGACCATTACCTCGCTCGAGCCCGGTAAAAGCGGCAACAGCGGCAAGCTGGGACGCCGTTTCCAATTGATCAACCAGAACGGAGAGGTTGCGCAGGAAGGGGAAAGCGATGTGCTGGTGTTGACCCGGGCAGGCGCGGCCGCCAAGAAAGAGCAGGCCAAGGTCTAGCTGCCCTTTAACGATTTAATCAATGAGTATCAAATGTCCAATGTAGCTGAGCTGAAGCAAAGTCTTACGGTGCCCGTTATTGGGTCGCCGATGTTTCTGGTTTCGAATCCCGCGCTGGTTATCGCACAGTGCTGTGCGGGTATTGTTGGTTCATTCCCGGCCTTGAACGCTCGTCCTCAAGAGGTCTTTTCGGAATGGCTGGATGAAATTGAAGCGGGCATAGCGCGCTATCGCGCCGATAATCCCGACCGTGTTGTAGCGCCTTACGCGGTTAACCTGATCGTTCATCAGTCGAATCCTCGCCTGGATGAAGACCTGGAAACTTGCGTGCGGCATCGCGTGCCTATTGTGATCACGTCATTGCATTCGCCCGAGCGCGTGGTGGAACGCGTGCATGCATACGGCGGCATGGTCTTGCACGATGTCACAACGCTGCGCCACGCGAAGAAAGCCATTGCCGCGGGCGTGGATGGCCTGATACTGGTTTGCGCCGGTGCCGGCGGTCATGCCGGATCCCTCAGCCCTTTTGCGTTGGTCAATGAAGTGCGGGCCATCTACGATGGCTTGCTGGTACTGGCCGGTTCAATTACCAACGGAAGCGCGATTCTGGCGGCCCAGGCCATGGGCTGCGACCTGGCCTACATGGGGACGCGTTTTATTGCTACCGAAGAATCCAGTGCTGTGGACGCCTACAAGCAAATGATTGTTGATACCACTGCGGTAGATATTATCTATACGCCGTACTTTACCGGCGTCAGCGGCAATTATTTAAAGCCCAGCATCGCGGCGGCGGGACTGGACCCCGACAACCTTTCTGCTGGCGGACGCGAAAGCATGGACGTCGGCAAGCCCAAGAAGTGGAAAGATATCTGGGGCAGCGGACAGGGTGTGGGCAGCATTCTTTCCATTTTGCCCGCAGCAGAAGTCGTTGCGCAATTGCAAGAAGAGTATCAGGCCGCAAAACGGCAATTGCTGGGTAGTGGGCAAGCTTGATATG
>NZ_JBEBUX010000087.1:0-17528 GCF_040393045.1 Pollutimonas bauzanensis
CAGCCGCCGCTCAAGAAACCGACAGGCTCACGGTATCAGACGCAAGCGGCTTAAGAAACCGACAGATACACAACACGCGAAGCAAGCCGCTCAAGAAACCCACAGACTCACGGCACAAGAAGCAAGCCGCCTAAAATTACCCCTTCTGCAACAGACAAGCCTGCCGCGCCAGATCAGTAATAGCATCCCAGTTCTTGCCAGCCACCATCGCATCCGGCGTCAACCAAGATCCACCCACGCACTTCACATTCGGCAAAGCCAGATACTGCCCCGCATTCGCGGCATTGATGCCGCCCGTCGGACAAAAAACGATGTCGGGCAAGGGGCCATATAAAGCCTTTAGCAGCGCTACACCGCCTACCGCCTCGGCAGGAAACAGCTTTTGCACAGTAAAGCCCTGATCCGCCGCATACATCGACTCAGAGGGCGTCGCGACGCCGGGTAAAAACGGTATACCCGCCTGGCGCGCAGCTTGCGCGATGTCCGGAGTCAGTCCGGGACTGACGGCGAACTTGGCGCCCGCTTTAACAGCGGCATCCAATTGCTGAGCGCTGCGTACTGTGCCGACGCCCACCAAGGCTTCGGGAACAGCCTGGCTGATCAAGCGAATCGCCTCAAGCGCCGCATCCGAGCGCAAAGTGATTTCCAGGCTGCGCACGCCGCCGGCCACCAGAGAGCGGGCCAGGTCGACAGCGGTATCCAGGTCTTTGATGACCATTACCGGCATCACCGGGCTTTGTTGTAGTAGTTCAAGAGCGTTCATAGTTTCTCGCTAACATGGATAGACATTGTTGATAGGCCAGGGGCCCAATCGGGGTGTTCAAAAGTCATGGCGCCGGATTCTGCCGTGCCGACGTTCTTGCGCGCTGAAGCGAAAAGCTCGCGGCCGAAACCTGTGGCGTGGGCTTGGACGTCGACCTGTGCAGAGGGGCGCTCAAGCCAATTCGCAGGCTCCAATACGCACAATACACCGGTCTCGGCGTCCAGCCTTATGATATCGCCATCCTGAACCCGGCTCAGCGGGCCGCCGGCAAGTGCTTCGGGACTGACGTGTATGGCGGCGGGCACTTTGCCTGATGCGCCCGACATGCGGCCATCGGTCACTAATGCAACTTTGAAGCCCTGGTCTTGCAAAACCGATAAGGCGGGGGTCAGTTTGTGGAGTTCTGGCATGCCGTTGGCGCCGGGTCCCTGGTAGCGCACGACGGCCACAAAGTCGCGTGCCAGTTCGCCGCGTTGATAGGCATTCAGCAGTGCTTCCTGGCAGTCAAAGACCAATGCGGGGGCTTGCACCGTACGGTGTTCGGGTTTGACGGCAGATACCTTGATCATGGCGCGGCCAAGATTGCCTTGAAGCAGCTTAAGTCCGCCATCCGTGCTGAATGGGTCGCTGGCGGGGCGTATTACGTTGCGATCCAGCGACTCGGCCGTCACTGGCCTCCAGGCCAGTTTGCCTTCGTTCAGGTAAGGCTCTTGGGTGTAGCGCTGTAATCCGTCGCCTGCGGCCGTTTTTACATCGTTATGCAACAGGCCGGCTTTCAATAGTTCTGCAATGACCAGCCCGATGCCGCCAGCGGCGTGGAAGTGGTTCACATCGGCGCCGCCGTTGGGGTAGACACGGGCCAACAACGGCACGACTCCGGATAGTTCCGAGAAGTCATCCCAGTTGATCGCGATGCCTGCTGCCCGGGCGATGGCGACCAGATGTAGTGTGTGATTCGTAGAACCGCCCGTGGCCAGTAGTCCCACGATGCCGTTGACGATGGCTTTTTCGCTGATGACCTCGGCGACCGGCGTGAATTCCTGGCCTTGCGCACCTAGTGCGATGGCGCGCTGGGCGGCGGCGCGAGTCAATGCTTCGCGCAAAGGCGTGTTGGGCGGAACGAAGGCGGCGCCGGGCAGATGCAGCCCCATGATTTCCATGAGCATCTGGTTGGAATTGGCGGTGCCATAGAACGTACAGGTGCCGGGGCCATGGTATGACTGTGATTCGGATTCCAGCAGTTCGGCGCGGCCAACTTTGCCTTGTGCAAATAGTTGCCGGGTATGTGCTTTGTCACTATTGGATATGCCCGTCCCCATGGGGCCGGCGGGCACAAACACGGCAGGCAAGTGCCCGAAGCTTAGGGCGCCTATTAACAAGCCCGGCACGATCTTGTCGCAGACGCCCAAATAGACGGCTGCATCGAACATTTGGTGGCTGAGGGCGATTGCCGTGGCCATGGCAATGACATCGCGCGAGAACAGACTGAGCTCCATGCCCGTTTCACCCTGGGTCACACCGTCGCACATGGCGGGGACGCCGCCGGCAAATTGTGCGGTACCGCCCGCTGCAAAAGCGGCCTGTTTAATCAGGCTGGGGTAGGCCGCCAGCGGTTGATGAGCCGAAAGCATATCGTTGTAGGAGGAGACGATGGCGAGGTTGGGGCGTGCAGCTTCTTTTAATCTGTGCTTTTCCAATTCCGGCATGGCTGCAAAGGCATGGGCAAGATTGGTGCAGCCCAGATGACTGCGCTCCACCTTTTTGCCATAGGCTGCGCGGGTGCGTTTCAAGTAGCTTTCCCGTGTGGCTTTGCTGCGGGTAACGATGCGGTCGGTAACCGATTGAATGACGAGGTTGAGTGCCATAGCGCGAGTCCTGTGAATTGAAAGTGGGGACTCTTGGTATTGTAGTTTAACTACATAAATAATCAATGCCTGATTGCTGTGTTTTTAGTTGGTTTTGATATTAGTCTATTGATTTTTATCGAATTGTTGGAGTGGTAAAAGTGTTTTTCCTGGTGTTTAATACGAAAAGGCAACTCTGAGGTTATGTAGTTTTGCTAAATTTAATGTGTTTACGCGACTGTCTTCTTCCATGCCAGCTCTGCCGCAGTCGATAAACTGTTCTTCGGACGATAGAGGCGCACTTCATGGGGGATTTCGTTGTTCCGGTTTCCCAGCACCTTCAGTATGCCGGCTTGGCAGTCTTGCTTGACTACGGACCAGGGCAGCCAGGCAACACCGAGGTTCTTCTTTACCAGGCTAAGCGCGACATCAACCGAGTCGCAACGTGCCGTTTCCACCAAGTGATAACTGCTTGAGCGCAGGTGATCATTGATAATGTGCTGCAGGGACAGGCTGGAAAAGTAGGTGATGTGGGGAATGGGCGTGATCTCGTCTTCCAGTTGGTAGGCAAGGTCTGCGCCGTCGGACGGAGCCAGGCATATCGGCACGAGTCTGTCGGCGCTTAGACTCACATAAAGGAAATCCTGGGTGCTGATCGGTACTGAAAGGCTGTGGTGCTCATAGCAGCACATGAAGTCGACATGGCCTTGTTTCAGCAAGGTGATCATGTCCTGCGCGATGCCGGTATGTATTTCGAGCGATATCGCGCACCCCATATTCTTGGCGACTTGGCGGCTTAGGTCGCTTGCCCAATCAGCGACCAGGTAGTGCGCCAGGTTGCGACCGGTGGCTATACGCAGGCGACGGTCGGCCTGGTCTTGCGGTTTGCTGATTTGCTGTTTGACGGTGTTGAGCCTGGCAATGATATGTTCGGCCACCACCAGAAGATCGTGTCCGGCCTCTGTCAGGGTCACCGGCATTTTCCGGCGGTCAATCAATGAGGCGCCCGCCCAGACTTCCAGTTCTTTGATTCGCCGGCTGAAAGCGGGGTGCGTCACGTGGCGCAGTTCAGCAGCCTTGGTAAAGCTGCTGGTCTTGGCTAGCGCAATGAAGTCTTGAAGGAGTTTGGTTTCGGTCATTTTTGATTATTGTTCTGATTGGCACATCGTTGTGCCATAAAAGCACGGCGGCGGTAATGGCTTTCACTACCATTGCGGATCAATATAATAAATTCAGGAGATAGCGCAATGATAAAGAAAGTAAGCAAACTGGGCTATGCCGCCTGTGGCGTGGCAATGGTGGTGGGCTTGGTCGGCAAGGCATCTTATGCACAGGAAGCGGCTTATCCAACGCAGCGGCCTATCAGCATCGTGGTTGGCTACCCGGCTGGGGGCAGCGTCGACTTGAATGGCCGGTTGATCGCCGAGGCGCTTGCCGAAAAGCTGGGCCAGAATGTGGTGGTTGAGAACCTGGGCGGGGCTGGCGGCGCGATAGGCGCCCAGAAGGTCGTCAAGGAAAAGCCGGATGGCTATTCGCTGCTTGTCGGGTCGGTTAATGAAATCATCATCGCAGGCCTGATCAATCCGAATATTAAGTACGATGGCGTGAAAGACTTGCGTCCTCTGGGGTTCATTGGTTCGCAGCCTATGCTGCTGGCGGCTTCCAAGAGCACCGGCATCGCCAACACCAGCGATTACCTCGCGATGGTAGCTTCGGGCAAGTCTGGCGAATCCAACTTCGGCTCATCGGGTGTGGGTACGGCCTTGCATCTGGCGGGCGAGATGATCAATACCAATACGGATGGCAAGGTCGAACACGTGCCTTATAAAGGTGTCGCGCCGTTGGTCACTGACCTGATTAGCGGCCAGTTGCAATTCGGCATGTTCGTGCTGTCGTCTGGTCTGCCCCAGGTCGCCGCCGACAAGATCGTTCCCATTGGCGTGACGTCGGCGACGCGTTCGCCCATGGCGCCCGCCATTCCTGCCTTATCTGAAAACCCAGGGTTCAAGGACGTCGATATCAATATCTGGTTTGGCCTGTTTGCACCCAAAGACCTTCCTGAACCTATCGTCAAGCAATTACAAGCCGCGCTGGGCGACATATTAAGTGATCCCAAGTTTCAGGAAAAGTATAAAAGCACTGGCGGTGTCGTAATGTCGGAACAGCCAGATTTGCAAGCATTCCTGCCTGCGGAACGTGCAAAGTTCAAAAAAATGGTTGATAGTGCCGGAATCGGCGTCAACTAACAGCGGAATCAGCCTATGACCTTCGATATTGAATTTCCCGATTTAACGGCCGAGCGCGTCGGCAATACTGACACGGCCGGCGTATGGCATTTTGATTCTGGCGTATTAGGCCCCAGCGTTCTGTTTACTGCGTTAATACACGGTAACGAGCTATGCGGGGCATGGGCGCTGAAGGACTTGTTGGCCAGCGGCTTCAGACCGGCCCGGGGCAAGCTGACGCTGGCATTCTGCAATCTGGATGCGTTTGATAGCTTCGATCCGCAGGTGCACGATGCATCGCGCTTTGCCGATGAAGACCTGAATCGTGTCTGGACCGAGCCAAAATTGGCAAATTCCACTACCCGTGAGCGCCGGCGCGCCTTGGAGCTAAAACCGTGGGTAGTCCAGGCCGATTATCTGCTCGACCTGCATTCCATGCACGAGCCTTCGCCACCATTGCTGATCACTGGGGTTTTGCCGCGCAACATCGATCTTGGCCTGCGACTTGGCGTGCCCCGGCATCTGGTGGTGGACGCGGGCCACAAAGACGGCACGCGCATGCGCGACTATGCGCAGTTTGGCGATCCCGATGGGCAGGCACTGGCCTTACTCATCGAATGCGGTTTTCATGGCGATTTATCTTCGATTCGGGTGGCAAAGCAGGCTGTGGGCGAAGTCCTGAGGGTCAGCGGCCTTGCTCAAGCAGGCCAGTTGCCCGCGGATTGGGAAGCCGAGGTTGATTCAAGCCTTGCCCAGCAAGTGCTCGATGTTACCGAGCCTGTGGTCGCCAAGTCGAAAAGCCTGTCGTTTACACAACCATGGCAAGGCATGGAGTGTATTGAAAAGGCAGGAACGGTAATAGGGCATGATGATGGCGTGCCTATTACGACGCCTTACGACAATTGCGTACTGATCATGCCTTCGTTGAGGCAATTGTTGCCCGGTGTCACAGTGGTGCGTTTTGCGCGCCAGCGTCACTGAGCCGTTCTATATGCCGCCAGCGCCACCATGGCCCAGGCGGCGATGAATGCCAGGCCGCCTATGGGTGTAATGGCGCCCAGCCATCTGGTTCCTGTCAGGGCAAGCACATACAGGCTGCCGCTGAAAATCACGATACCCACGAACATCAGCACGCCTGCATTGCTTAACAGCGACGATCCAAACCTGGCGCCCAAGGCCGCAATGGCCAGCATGCCCAGGCCATGAACCAGCTGATATAAGACGGCGGTTTGCCATACGGAAAGCAGGTCGGGTGAAATAATGCGCCGGAGTCCATGGGCGCCGAACGCGCCTGCACCGACGCCAATCAGTAGTATCAAAGAAGCCGCAATAACAAGTTGGCGGTCGGTCATGGGTGAATTCCTGCAAAAGCGCGGGCGGGGCGGTTGCATGCTGCAAAGCCCCGCGCCGCAAGCCCGGATTTAGATAGCGGCGCCGCGAATCAGGCCGCGGGCAATGATGACTTGCTGTACTTGGGATGTGCCTTCGTACAGACGGAACAGGCGAACGTCGCGATAAAAACGTTCGATGGCGTAGTCGCTGACATAGCCCGAGCCACCATGGATCTGCACTGCGCGATCGGCAACGCGACCACACATTTCGGTAGAGAAGTATTTTGCGCAGGACGCTTCAATTGATACGTCCTTGCCTTCGTCGCGCTTGCGTGCCGCGTCGATAACCATGCATTCGGCTGCATAGATCTCGGTTTTCGAATCGGCCAGCATGCCTTGCACCAATTGAAATTCGCTGATGGGTTGGCCGAACTGTTTGCGTTCCATGGCAAAGGCCACGGCATCGCGCAACATGCGTTTGGCAGCGCCTATCGCCACTGCGGCAATATGCAAGCGCCCTTTGTCCAGGACTTTCATGGCCGTTTTAAAGCCCACCCCTTCGCGGTTGCCGATAAGGTTCGCGGCGGGCACTTTGCAGTCTGTAAAGATGACATCGCAGGTGTGGGCGCCTTTCTGGCCCATTTTCTTATCGATCTTGCCCAGGGAAAGTCCGGGGGTATTGGCCTCGACGATGAAGGCCGATATACCGCCTGAGCCTTTGATGCTGGGGTCGGTCCGCGCCATGACGGTGAAAACCCCTGCTTCGGGCGCGTTCGTAATGAAACGCTTGGTGCCATTCAGGATGTAGTGATCGCCGTCGCGTACGGCTGTGGTTTTGAGCGAAGCGGCATCCGAACCTGCTTCAGGTTCGGTCAGGGCGAAGGAACCGATGAGCTCGCCGCTGGCCAGGCTGGGAAGGTAAGCCTGTTTTTGTTCTTCGGTGCCGTCAAGATAAATGCCCATGGCGCCTATGCCGTTGTTGGTGCCGATGAGCGAACGGAATGCCGGCGATGTCTGGCCCAGTTCGAAGGCGATGCGCACTTCTTCTTCCATGGTGACGCCCAGGCCGCCGTATTCTTCGGGCAGAGATAGCCCGAACAGGCCTATCTCTTTCATTTGGGCAACAATATCAGCTGGAATCTGGTCTGTTTCCGCGACCTCTTCTTCGCACGGAACTAATACTTCTTGTACAAAGCGGCGTACGCCCTCTTCAAGTAGGGCCTGGGTTTCGGGATCGCGGATCATGTTGGGTCCTGTATATTTTGCTGTAGTGTGTATAAAACATAACTTTAACAGGGCATGACGATTCTGGACTGTGGCGGCGGAAGATGTTCATGTGGCGGACGCGGCGCATGATGATATTATCGATTCACTACTTTTCTTGCGCTTTGCAGCGCAAATTCATGCAGGGAAAATGCGTGTATGGCTATCGACAGTACTGATGCAGAGCATTCCGATAAAGCGGTAGTTGCCTCTGTTTTGTACCGGCCGGGGCAAGAACCCGTGCGCATAGGCTTGGAGCAGGCGGGCGCGTGCCTTGGCATTGCGGATGGGTTGTTATGGATCGGCTTGAACGAACCCAGCTCCGCCTTGCTGGAACGCCTGGGCGAGGATATGGGCTTTTCCCGCAAGGCGATAGAAGAAATCGTTTCTCCGCATCGCCGTCCCAAAGTGGTCGAGTATGAAAACCTGACGCTTATCGTGGCGATTACGGTCGAGGTCGACAACCACCGGCCTTCGTTCGGCGACACCCAGATACTGATAGGAAAAGGGTTTTTGGTCACCATACGGCGCGGCGCCACGGCGACGCACCAGGAGCTGCGCGATCAATTGGAAAATTCGCCTGAATTTCTCGGACGGGGCAGCGATTACGTGGCGTCAGCTTTACTGGACTTGATCGTCGATCGCTATGTCAAGGCTTTGTCCAAGCTCGAGTCTGTAGTAGAGGGTGTAGAGCAGCAGTTCTTGTTGCGCGGGTTTCGTGAAAGCGATGTGCGCCGCCTATATCGACAGCGCCGCGATCTGTTGCGCATTCATACCGCTATTTCGCCTTTGGCTGAAATCTGCCGTCGCTTGTCGCGAGTCGAAATGCGCAATGTCGATACCGACAGCCGTGCCTATTTTGGCGAAGTGGCCGACCGCGTCTTGCGTGCGAATGAATTCATCAACAGTTTGCGCGAAGCGTTGGCCTTTGCCTTTGAGGCCAGTCTCATGATCGGGCAGTCGCAGCAAACCGATACCACCAAGAAGCTGGCGGCCTGGGCGGCCATCCTTGCTGTACCCACTGCGGTAGCGGGGATATACGGTATGAACTTCAAATATATGCCTGAACTGGATTGGCTCTATGGCTATCCGGCAGTGTTGGGGGTTACCTTTACGGTGTGTGCAGTGCTTTATTGGAAATTCAAGAAGTCTGGCTGGCTATAACTATCGCCTGGGCGATACGGGAGCAGCATCATGAATGGAACAACACATGAAGTGACTAATCAGGTGCCCGAGCTGGGCGATTACAACTTGTATTCCAGCGATATTGCATTGCAAGAGGGCGTCAGGCGCGAAGGTGCGCATGGGCATGAAGAATCGCTATTGCATTATGGTGCGCGTCTGGGGCTTAAAGAGACTATGGCGCTGGCCCATGACATCAATCGCTATAAACCCGAGCTTGAGGCTTTCGACAGGCAAGGGCGCCGTGTCGACCGTGTGCGGTTTCATCCCGGCTGGCATCGGTTCTTGCGTATGGCGTTTTTGCAGGGCATGCACTCAAGTGCGTGGTCTTCGCCCGGCGCCGGGGCGCATGTGGCGCGGGCTGCCTCTTATCTCTTGCACGGGCAGATCGAAGCCGGATCTTTGTGCCCCACGACCATGACTTCGGCGGCGATACCCGTGCTTTCCAGGGAACCCTGGTTCAGCAGCGTTTCCAGCCGACTCTATTCCCTGCAGTACGACGAGCGCGATATGCCCTTGTCGGGCAAGACTTCGATGATGGTCGGCATGGGCATGACTGAGAAGCAAGGCGGGTCGGACTTGCGCAGCAACACGACGTGGGCGGTGCCGATGGATGGCGCAGGCCGGGGCGCTGCCTATCGTATTGTGGGCCACAAGTGGTTTTTTTCTTCGCCCATGTCGGATGCCCATCTTGTACTGGCGCGGCATGACGATGCCTTTTCTTGTTTTTATGTACCGCGCTGGCTGGACGATGGCAGCAAAAATGCGGTGCATATTCAGCGCATCAAGAACAAGCTGGGCAATAGTTCGAATGCCAGTGTTGAAGTCGAGTTTCGGGACGCCGTTGGCGTGATGATAGGGGAAGAAGGGCGCGGCATTGCGACGCTGGTGGAGATGGCGTCCTACACGCGCCTGGACTGCGTATTGGGGAGTACGGCTTTGTTGAGGCAGGCAGTCGTCCAGGCCATGCACCACGCCCGACACCGCATTGCCTTCGGCCAGCAGTTGATCCAGCATCCGCTGATGCAAAGCGTGCTGATGGATTTGGCGCTGGAAAGCGAGGCCGCCACTGCGCTGGCTTTGCGGCTCGCACGCGCCTTTGATTCGCCTGATGATCCTCTTGAGCAGGCCTATTGTCGCGTCCTGACGCCTGCCGCCAAGTTCTGGATATGCAAGCGCACTATCGAGGCAACGGGTGAATGCATGGAGGTCTGGGGCGGCAATGGCTATATAGAGGACGGTCCGATGGCCAGGCTGTATCGCGAAGCGCCTGTCAATTCCATATGGGAAGGTTCGGGCAATGTCATGTGCCTGGACGTACTGCGGGCCTTGAAGCGACATCCCGAACAGGCGCAAGCCTTGCTTGCCGACCTGGAGCATGGCTGTCAAGATGAGCCATTGTTGAAGCCGCGCATGCAAGGTCTGCTTGCGCTGTTGGCGGAAGCCGGTCCGGTACTGGAATCCGCCGCCCGTTATGTGGCTCAAGAGTTAGTGTTGCTGACGCAGGCTGGCTTGCTGCGCAGGCATGCGCCGCTGGTTCTGGCCGATGCGTTTGTGCAAAGCCGCTTTGGCGTGGGAGGGCGCGTTTATGGCGCCGCTCCTGGGCCGTTCGCCTTGCATAGCGTACTTGAAAGGGCTTGGCCCGAATAGGCCCTGCTTGCATGCAGGTGTGAAACATCTCAGGGATTAACCGCCTGTCTTCTGCGGCAGTCAGCCCATATAATCTGTCGGCCTGGGTATAGACCTTGTGTTTTTTTCGGGGAAGAAGTGAATAGTGTGTTGAATGTGTTGTTGCGCAAAATAATGAATGCCCTGCTGGCCCGGCGCTGGTCCAGGGTGTTGACGCTGGTGGTCGCGGCCGCGCTGGCTGGATTGGGCTCACTGACGGTATTGAAACCCGACGCCTCCGCCAATGATGCGAAGGCCGGCGCATCATCGAATTCCCTCTATCCCTTGGCTGGGCGTGTCGTGCGTGTGGCTGATGGCGATACGTTTACGTTGTTGGTCAATGGCAAGCAAGAAAAGGTGCGCATGGCCAGCATCGATGCGCCTGAAGTCACTAAAGACAGCGGTCGGGCAGGGCAGCCGGAAGCTCAAAACTCCAAAAATGCTCTGGCGGCATTGATTGCCGGCAAAACGCTCACATTAAGCTGTTTCGAGCGCGACCGCTACGACCGCAATGTGTGCGACGTGCCGTTGGGCGACGGGACGACGGCGAATCAAAAGCAGGTGGCATCAGGCATGGCCTGGGCCAACATGGAAGGCCGAGGCAAGTTCATGCGTGATCCCGGCATGCGTGAACTAGAGCAGCAGGCTAAAAAGGCTAGCCTCGGGATATGGCAGCACGCTGATCCGGTCAGCCCCTGGGCGTGGCGTTATCAATGCTGGAAGCAGCAACAGTGTTAGCGTGGCGCGGGGCGCGCACGTCGGCGGTCTTGGCCCTGTTGCTGCTGGCGGGGTGTTCGCCCAGTCCGGTCAATAGCCCTTACGCGCATGGCGATGAAACCGAAAACGTGCTGTACACAGCGTTTACGCAGCGTTCGCCAAAATACCTGGACCCGGCCAGGTCGTACTCGGCCGATGAAACACCGTTTACCTATTCCATCTACGAACCACTGTACAGCTACGACTATCTGGCAAGGCCTTACACGCTGGTGCCCAAGACGGCGGTAGCCATTTCCGCCCCGGCTTATTTCGATGCGCAAGGTAAGCCTTTGCCGAGCGATGTGGCGGGCGAGCAAGTGGCCGTCAGTATTTACGACATTCAGATCAAGCCGGGTATTAAATTTCAGCCGCATCCGGCCCTGGCTCGCGACCCATCGGGCAACTATCGTTATTGGCCTCTGGCGCCAGGCGAGCTCGATCATAAGTTCGGCATAGACGATTTCGAAGAAACCGGAACGCGCGAACTGCTTGCCGATGACTATGTCTATGCTTTCCGGCGCCTGGCCAGTCCACGCGTAGCCTCGCCTATTTTCGGCGTGATGGCGGAACATGTCGTAGGCATGCGCGAGTATGGCGAGCAGTTGAAAAAGCAGGACCAGGCAGAGCGATCAGCAGCGGCGCCCGGAGGCCTGCGGCCTTGGCTGGATTTGCGCCAGTCCGGCTTCGACGGCGTCGAGGCAGTAGGGCCGCACGCCTTGCGTATCAAGGTAATAGGCAAGTATCCGCAGTTCAAGTATTGGCTGGCCATGACGTTTACCGCGCCGATACCCTGGGAGGCCGACCGCTTCTATCACCAGCCAGGCATGGCGCAGCACGATTTGTCGCTGAATACCTGGCCGGTGGGTACCGGCCCTTACATGCTAAGCGAGTCCATTCCCAATCGACGGCATGTGCTGGCCCGCAATCCAAATTTCAGGGGCGAACCCTATCCCTGCCAGGGCGAACCTGGGGACGAGCGTGCTGGCTTGCTGGCTGACTGCGGCAAACTCACGCCCTTCGTCGATAAAGTGGTGTTTACGCTGGAAAAAGAAAGCGTGCCGCTTATGGGCAAGTTTCTTCAGGGCTACTACGATATCCCGCAGATTGACCGTGGCGATTACGGTGTAGCCATGCGGGTCGCAGCGGGCGATTCCGCTGAAAAAGCCTCGTTGTACCGTGATCATGGCATTCAGTTGCGTAGCGCCACCGAGGCCCAACTGTATTACTTGGGGTTTAATTGGCGTGACCCGGTGCTTGGGCAGGGCGACACACCGGAACAGCAGGAGAAAAATCGCAAGCTTCGACAGGCGATAGGTATTGCATTCAACTGGGAGCAGTTCGTTGCCATTTTCCAGAATGATGAAGCACAAGTCGCCTATGGCCCGGTGCCGCCGGGCATTCCGGGATACCAGGCGCCGCCCGAAGGTATAAATAGCCAGATTTATACCGTTGAGCAGGGGCGGGCGGTTCGCCGTCCTTTGGACGAGGCGCGGCAACTGTTGAAAGAGGCTGGTTATCCCGATGGTCGTGATGCCACGACAGGCAGGCCATTGATACTGCATTTCGATTCGGCGGGCGGCATGGGTTCGAGCGCGATGCTCGACTGGATGCGACGCCAACTGGCCTCCATCAATATTCAACTGGAAGTGCGCGCCACTGACTACAACCGCTTCCAGGATAAGATGCGCAACGGCAGTGCTCAAATGTTCATGTGGGGCTGGGTTGCCGATTATCCGGACGCCGAAAACTTCCTTTTCTTGCTTTATGGCCCCAATGCCAAGGTCGAGAATGGCGGCGAAAATGCATCCAACTACAAAAATCCAGAATTCGACCGCCTGTTCGAGCAAATGCGGTTCCTTGATGATGGCCCGCAAAAGGAAGCCCTGGTGCATAAAATGATCGCTATCGTCCAGCGCGACGCGCCGTGGTTGTTCGGGTATTTCCCCAAGTCGGGCGGCGCCTACCAAGCTTGGGTGGGTAATGCCAAACCCACGCAAATGGTGCGCAATACATTACAGTTCTATCGCATCGATCCCGCCTTGCGGGCCCAGAAAATCAAAGAGTGGAACGTGCCGTACTGGTGGCCCTTGTGGTTGCTGGGGGCCATCTTCGCCTTGGGCGGATACCTTGCCTGGCGAACCGCGCGACGGCGGGATCGCGCCACGGCGCGAGACAGTCACGATTCAGCGAGGCGCCCATGACACGTTATGTGATACGCCGCCTGCTTTACGGAATACTGATACTCGTGGGTGTGAACCTGCTGACTTTCGTTCTGTTTTTTGCAGTGAACACGCCCGACGACATGGCGCGGCTATCCATAGGCGGGCAGCGGGTCAGCCAGACAGCCATTGATACATGGAAAACCGAGCGCGGCTACGACAAACCCTTGTTCTTTAATGGACAGGCTGCTGGTGCGGCCCAGTGGACGGATACGATTTTCTTTACTCGCTCGGTGCCGTTATTGCGCTTTGATTTCGGTTTTTCCGACGAAGGACGGGATATCACCCATGAAATCGGACAGCGTATGGGACCCAGCCTGGCCTTGGCTTTGCCCACATTTTTTCTAGGCTTGTTCGCGTGTGTGTCGTTTGCCTTGCTGCTGGTGTTTTTCAAGGGCACCCAACTGGATTTCGCCGGTGTGGTGTTATGCGTGGTGCTGCTTTCCATTTCGGGCTTGTTCTACATCATTGCAGGGCAATGGTTTTTTGCCAAAGTATTGCGCTGGGTACCGTATTCCGGCTATGTCGATGGGTGGGGCAGTTTGCGTTTTCTGGTGTTGCCGGTGCTGGTGGCCGTATTGTCGCGGCTGGGCGCCGAGTCGCGCTTTTACCGCACTCTGTTCCTGGAAGAGGCGGGCAAGGATTATGTACGCACTGCGCGCGCCAAAGGCTTATCCGAACGGATAGTGCTGTTTCGCCATATATTGCGCAACGCCATGCTGCCCATCCTGACAGGAACGGTCTCAGCGATTCCGCTGCTTTTCATGGGAAGCCTGATTTCAGAGTCTTTTTTTGGCATTCCCGGCTTGGGCAGCTACACCATAGACGCTATTAACGCCCAGGATTTTTCCATTGTGCGCGCGATGGTGTTTTTAGGGTCTGCGCTGTATATCGTGGGCTTGATCCTGGCCGATATTTCCTACACCCTGGCTGACCCCCGGGTCCGGTTCGAGTAGCCTATGCCCAAATTCGTTTTCCTGTGGACAGATATTTTTGTGTTTGGCCTGGTGCTGGCTGTATTGTTTTATGCGCTGCGCGTGCGGCGCAGCGCCTCGCTGCAATCAGCCTGGAGAAGCATAGCCAGGACGCCTTCGGCCATGTGTGCCGCTGTTGTGCTGGGCAGTTTCCTTTTATTGGGTGTGCTCGATTCCGTGCACTATCGTCCGATGTTGCCGCCCGTAAAAGCGGCAGCAGACACCAAGGCGGATGCGGCGCCCGTCTATTCCCCTGTGTTGCGTTCGGCGCTCGACGACTTGTTGTCGCTGACCCAATTGTCCAAACGCGAGAATACCTATTCAGCGCCTTTGGCCTTGCGTCAGTTCACCAAGGAAACAGAACTGATCAATGGCCAGCCCGTCCGAGACTACCCGCGCCTCAAGCACGCCGGCCTGCAGTTGCAAGCGGAGGGCGATCGCATGGCGGATATTTACCAGCGATTGTTGCGCGGTTTTCTGCTTGGTGTGGCCGCCTGCCTGGCGTCGGGTTTTCTTTTGACCTTGCTGCATCGACGTCAGGCACCGTCCTTGCGAAGCGCCTTGCAGGTATGGTGGCGCAGCGAGTCCGGCGTGCCCTGGCGACCCATGTGGATTACATTCAGTCTGGGGGCTTTGCTGGCCGCAACCGCCTTGACGCTTGGCGGCAACTATCACGTGCTCGGTACTGACCGCACCGGTAACGACGTGTTGTGGCAGTGTCTGAAAAGTATACGCACAGCCTTGGTAATCGGTACGCTGACAACGGTGGCCATGCTGCCGCCGGCACTTTGCTTCGGCATTGCGGCTGGCTACTTCAAAGGGTGGGTCGACGATGTGATCCAGTACATCTACACGACGCTGACGTCTATTCCAGGCGTGCTCCTGATCGCGGCGTGTGTACTGATGATGCAAGTGTATATCGACAACAATCCGGACATGTTCGACACGGTGGCGGCGCGCGCCGACCTTCGTCTGTTCCTGCTTTGCCTGATATTGGGCCTGACGGGATGGGCGGGGCTTTGCCGCTTGTTGCGCGCCGAAACCTTGAAGCTGCGCGAGCTTGAGTATGTGCAGGCCGCCCGGGCTTTCGGCGTCGGGCACTGGCGCATCATGCGCCGCCACCTGCTGCCTAATCTCATGCACATTGTGCTGATCACCATGGTGCTGGAGTTTTCCGGTCTGGTCTTGTACGAGGCCATATTGTCCTACCTCGGCATAGGCGTGGATCCCAGCACGCCATCGTTTGGCACCATGATAGACATGTCCAGAACCGAGATGTCGCGCGACCCGATGATCTGGTGGAACCTGTTGGGTGCGTTTGTATTCCTGTTGACGCTGGTGTTGTCCGCCAATATTTTTGCCGATGCCGTGCAGGATGCCTTCGACCCCCGCACCCGCCGTTTCCGCCCGCGCCGTTTTGCCATCAAGGATGCTGCATCATGAACTCACTAGCTTCAGGCGGCGGACAGTGGGCCGGTTCATCGGAAATCGTGCTGTCGATGAGCAACTTGTCGGTACAGATTGCCAGCGATTCCGGAGTGCAGGAAGCCGTAAAGTCCTTGCAATTGGCTATTGCGCGGGGCCAAACCTTTGCACTGGTCGGTGAATCGGGCTGCGGCAAGAGTATGACGGCGCTGGCCTTGCTGCGCCTGTTGCCAGAAGCTGGCCGGATTACATCAGGTGAAATCCGTCTTGGGCAGGTCGAGCTGAATGGGTTGTCTGAGCAGGGCATGCGTGGCATACGCGGCGGCCAGGTAGGCATTATCTTCCAGGAACCCTCCACTAGCCTTAACCCGGTCATGAACATAGGTCAGCAGCTTGCCGAAACACTGCGCGCTCATACCTCGTACCGGGGCAAGGCGCTGATGGAGCGGGCCGCCTGGTGGTTGAAACGCGTCGGCATACCGGATGCGGATAGACGCCTGAATGACTATCCTTTCCAGTTTTCCGGTGGGCAGAAACAGCGCATCATGATTGCCATTGCGCTGGCTGCCGAGCCTCGTCTGCTGATCGCCGACGAACCCACTACGGCGCTGGACGTCACCGTACAGGCGCAAATACTGGATTTGCTGGCCGACATCCAGAAGGAAATGGGATTGGCGATTATGCTGATCACTCATGACTTGGCTGTAGTGAAAAATGTGGCCGATTATGTGGCTTTGATGCGTGCCGGTGAAATTGTAGAAACAGTAGACGCCGCTACCTTCTTCGCCGCGCCCAAGCATCCCTACGCGCGCCAGTTGTTGGCGGCCATCCCCACTTTCGCCAAGCGTGGCCGACCCTTGTCGGCCAGCGAGCCAGGATCGACGGTCGACCAGGAAGCCGCTTCCGGGGCCGCTGCTTTGCCCGTGCAGCCTAAAGTCAAAGCTGCACAAAGCTCCGCTGCGGATCCCATACTGACGGTCAAGAACCTGTCAGTCTCTTATTCCAGGAAGGGTAGTCTATGGACTCGTGCTGCTGCCCCCATCAAGGTGGTGGACGATGTCTCTTTCGATCTGCACGCCGGCGAAACACTGGCGTTGCTGGGGGAGTCAGGATGCGGCAAGACGACGACTGCCAAAGCGCTGCTGCGCTTGCTGGACAAGCAGGCTACGGTCGGGGGCCAGGCTCATTTGAATGGCGAGGACCTGCTTACGGTGCGAGGATCCCGATTGCGTCAGTTGCGCCAATCCATACAAATTGTGTTCCAGGACCCTTACGCATCGCTCGATCCGCGTATGCTGGTAGGCGAGATACTGGACGAAGGCATTGCCGCCCTGCGGCCTGATCGTTCGGCGGCGGACCGCAAGTCGCAGGTGCGCAGCTTGCTGGATCGTGTGGGTTTGCCCAAGAACACGGCCGAAAGGTATCCGCATGAATTTTCCGGTGGGCAGCGTCAGCGCATAGCGATCGCGCGGGCCTTGGCGGTGGAGCCTGCCGTATTGATATGCGATGAGCCGACGTCGGCATTGGATGTGTCGGTGCAAGCGCAGATTCTGGATTTGTTGCAGGCTTTGCAGCGGGAATTCAATATTGCGTATTTGTTCATCACGCACAACTTCGGGGTGGTGGAGTATTTGTCGGATCGGATTGCGGTGATGCACGAGGGGAGGATAGTCGAGGCGGATGCCACTGGAACGGTGCTTGCTTCGCCCCAGCATGGTGAAACTCAGCGATTGCTTGCGGCGGTTCCGAGGCTGTAATCGGGCTCGTTTTTGTGCTGTAGGTGTTTTTCGTTCTTGTTCGTTTTGGTGTCTGCTCTTATCCTTATTTATGACGGGGCAGTGTGCCGGGAGTGGGCAAGGCGAATCCTCGCTGCGGTCC
>NZ_JBEBUX010000088.1:0-17485 GCF_040393045.1 Pollutimonas bauzanensis
TTGATCGCGTTCAAGTCGCTGCGCAAGCCCTGAAGTTCCGCACCCGAAAGACGCACGGCGGCGTCCTGATCGTGAGGGACTTCGTTTACGTCGCCAAGCCGGTTTCGCGCGCCGCTGATGGTGAAGCCTTGCTCATAAAGCAAGTCGCGTATGCGGCGTATTAGCAGGACTTCGTGATGCTGGTAATAGCGGCGATTACCGCGGCGCTTCACCGGCTTCAATTGCGTGAATTCCTGCTCCCAGTAACGTAGCACATGGGGCTTGACCAAACATAAATCGCTGACCTCGCCTATCGTGAAATAACGCTTGGCAGGAATCGGGGGCAATGTGACGGGATTTTCGCTAGAGCTCATGGGCGGATTGTAGGCCGATTAATAGACAAAACGTATTCGTGGAAACAGATCAGGCAAAGGCTACGCGGAAGCAGCCAACGCCGATTCACTCGGGAGTGGAACCGGGCTTGCCGCCCTGCTCTACCACGCCTTTGAGCTTCTGACTGGCGTGAAAGGTAACTACGCGGCGAGCCGCAATGGGAATGACTTCGCCCGTTTTCGGGTTGCGGCCGGGGCGCGGCGGTTTGTCGCGCACCTGGAAATTACCGAATCCGGACAGTTTAACCTCGGTTCCGCGCGCTAGCGATTCGCGGATTTCTTCGAAAAAAGTATCAACAATATCTTTGGCTTCACGCTTGTTCAGGCCCACGCGATCGAACAGCAGTTCGGCAAGCTCGGCTTTAGTCAGGGTACGATCCGTATTCATTATGTATGTAACTCCTTACGCGCGCTGACGCACGCCGTGCTCGCTAACAAGCGCCTGCAACAGGCAGCTAATGCATTGCTCCACCGTGCGATCGTCAAGCGTCGCATCGCGGCCCTGGAGCCAAAAGCGGAATGCCATGCTTTTTTCCGACGTCTGGGTCGAATTATCGCGCCACACATCGAACAGCTTGATATCCTTAACTATATCAAGAGTAGCATTAGATGCAATTGTTTGCGTAAGCGTATTCAACAAATCCTGATACGACGTGTCGGCGCTGGCCCAAACAGCCAGGTCGCGGATGACAATGGGCTGGCGCGACAGCTCGGCAGGCGCGGGCATCGGGATGATCGAAATGGCCGCCACATCGATTTCAAATACCACCGGGGCATGCGTCAAATCGCTTTGCTGGGCCCACTGAGGATGGATTTCACCTATCCAGCCCACCGCTTTGCCATCAAGTTCCAGTCGCGCTGAACGACCAGGGTGCAAGGCTGGATAACTGGCAGGCACGCAACGCAGCTTGGCCGCCTGAGCGCCAAGCAAGGTTTCCAAGTCCTTCTTGATGTCATAGAAGTCAACCTGGCGAGTGGGCAGGCTCCATTGCTCGTCTACGGCAGGCCCCCACGCCGCGCCAGACAGGTATTGCGGCTGGCTCACACCGGCGACAGTCAGCTCGCCATCAGGGGTGTTGGCGTCCCGAATGAACACCCGACCCAGCTCAAACACCCGAACCCGGCTTTGTTTGCGATTGGCGTTGTGCACAATATTGGCCAACAACCCACCGATCAGGCTGGACCGCATGACGGCCAATTGACTGGCAATAGGATTCAACAGGCGGATGGGATCAGCGTTACCCGCGTAATCGCGTTCCCATGCCTCTTCCACGAAAGCAAAATTGATGACTTCCTGGTAATCCAGGCTGGCCATAGCGGCACGCAATGCGTGCGGCCCGCGCACCACTTCAGGGGTGGTCAGCATGTCGGCCCGCGCGAGGGGCGGCAAGTCTGGAATGCGCTCAAAGCCGTAAATGCGCGCGACTTCTTCGATCAAGTCTTCTTCAATGAAGAGATCGAAGCGGTATGACGGCGGCGTAACGACGAACACACCATCTGTCACCTGGAACGGCAGCCCCAGGCGCGTAAATATTTGTTCGACTTCTTGTTGAGGTACCGGCACGCCCAACACACGATGGCAGCGATCCAGGCGCATGCTGACTGGTTCGCGCGCAGGCAGCTTGACGATTTGATCATCCAGGGGGCCTGCCTGGCCTCCGCAGATATCAATCAACAGACGCGTCATGAATTCAAGGTGTTCGGGGATCGACTGGAAGTCGACGCCGCGCTCGAAGCGATGGCTTGCTTCGGAACTTAGCTTATAACGGCGTGGACGACCCATGATGGCTTCAGCCCACCAGAATGCGCCTTCCAGATAGATATCAGTGGTATCCAGCGTGACCGAGGTCGCTTCGCCACCCATGATGCCTGCCAGGCTTTCGACAATGTCGCCTGCCGCGATAACACCGACATCAGTATCCAGCGTGACGGTTTGGCCATTAAGCAGTTCCAGCGTTTCACCAGGCTGGCCCCAGCGCACCGTCAGACCGCCCTGTATACGTTGCAGATCAAACACATGGGTCGGACGGCCTAATTCCAACATAACGTAGTTGGAGATATCGACCAAAGCTGAAATGGAACGCTGGCCGGCACGCTCGAGGCGCGTCTTCATCCAAGCCGGCGTTGGCGCTTTGGCATTGACGCCCCGTATGACGCGACCGGCGAAACGGCCGCACAGATCAGGTGCTTCAACCTTGACGGCAAGGCTGTCGTCTAACGTAACAGCGACAGGCTCGAACGTCGGCAATGTAAGCGCAGCGCCAGTCAATGCGGCAACCTCGCGCGCAACGCCCAGAATCGAAAGGCAGTCGGCGCGATTAGGCGTCATCTTCAACGTGAACAAGGTATCGTCCAGATCGAGCACGTCGCGCAACGATTCGCCAATGGGCGCCTCGGCTTCCAGCACCAGCAAGCCATCGTGATCCTGGGACAAACCCAGTTCGCGGGCCGAACACAGCATACCGGCCGACTCGACCCCACGCATTTTGGCGGTGCCGATTTTCATGCCGCCAGGCAATTGCGCACCTACGCGGGCCAGAGGAACCTTGATGCCAGCCGCCGCATTGGGCGCGCCACACACTATTTGCAGCAATGCGCCAGAGCCGTCATCGACTTGACACACCCGCAGCTTGTCAGCGTTGGGATGCGCGGCAATGTCAACGATGTGAGCCACGACAATACCACTGAACGGCGGCGCTGCCGGCGTCGTTTCCTCGACCTCCAGGCCCGCCATCGTCAGCTGATGTGACAAGGCATCGGTATCAAGGTCGGGGTTGACAAAGGCGCGCAGCCAAGACTCAGGAAATTGCATAAGGTACTCGTTGGATTAGCGGTTGAACTGGCGCAAGAAGCGTAGGTCGCCTTCAAAGAACTGGCGTAAATCATTGACGCCATAACGCAGCATGGTCAGGCGCTCAAGACCGGAGCCGAATGCGAAGCCGATATAACGTTCGGGATCCAGCCCGAAGTTGCGCACCACCTGGGGATGCACCTGACCCGACCCGGAGATTTCCAGCCACTTGCCCTGATTGGGGCCCGAGGTGAACATCATATCGATTTCGGCGGAGGGTTCCGTAAAAGGAAAGAACGAGGGACGGAAACGCACCGACAAATCATCGGTTTCAAAAAACGCTCGCAGGAAATTGGTGTAGACGCCCTTGAGGTCGGCAAAAGAGATATCTTCGGCGATCCACAAGCCCTCGACCTGATGAAACATCGGGGAGTGCGTGGCATCGCTATCGACCCGGTATGTACGCCCGGGAGCAATTACCTTGATGGGCGGCTTGTTCATGCGGGCATAGCGCACCTGCATCGGACTGGTGTGGGTACGCAGCAGCAACGGCAGGCCTTGCTGATCTTGCATATCGACGTAAAACGTATCCTGCATGGAACGCGCAGGATGGTTTTCGGGATTATTCAGGGCGGTAAAGTTGGTCCAGTCATTTTCGATTTCGGGGCCATCGGCCACATCGAAACCAATCGAGCGAAAGATCGCTTCGACACGCTGCCAGGTCTGGATAACAGGATGGATGCCGCCGGCTCCTCTGCCCCGCCCGGGAAGACTGACATCGATGGTTTCCGATGCCAGACGTTTATCTAGTTCAGCCTGCGCCAATTCGGCGCGACGAGCAGTAAGCAAGCCTTCGATATGCTGCTTCAGTTGATTGATACGCGCGCCTTCCGCCTTTTTCTGCTCGGGATCAAGCTGGGCCAGCCCTTTCATCATGGCTGTTAGCGCGCCTTGCTTGCCCAGAAACTTGGCTTTGGCGTTTTCCAGCGCCGCCGCATCGGCAACTTGGGCGAATTGTTCTTTGGCCTGAACAATCAGGTCATCAACCGGAGGAGTCATATTGTCGCTTTTCCAAATACAAACGGAGCCCACTTGAGCCCCGTTTGCAGCAATACAGAATCGAAATCGATTAAGCAGCCAAAGCAGCTTGTGCTTGAGCAACCACGGCAGCAAAGCCGGCTTTATCGTTTACAGCCATATCGGCCAGGACTTTACGATCCAGTTCAATCGAGGCTTTCTTCGTGCCAGCGATAAACACGCTGTACGACACACCCAATTCACGGCAAGCCGCGTTGATACGGGTGATCCAGAGAGCACGGAACGTGCGCTTTTTATTGCGACGGTCACGATAGGCATATTGCCCAGCTTTCATTACCGCCTGTTTGGCGATCCGGAATACATTACCGCGGCGACCGCGATAACCTTTAGCTGCTTTAATAACTTTTTTGTGACGAGCACGGGCAGTTACGCCGCGTTTTACGCGTGGCATGGTATGAGATCTCCGTTAATCAAGCGAAAGGCAACATTGCCTTGACCGAGGCGACATCAGACTTGTGCACCGCGGTTGAGCCGCGCAACTGGCGCTTGCTCTTGGTTGTTTTCTTTGTGAGGATGTGACGCTTGAACGCCTGGCCCCGCTTGATCGACCCGCTACCACGAACCTTAAAGCGCTTTGCGGCGCCTTTCTTGGTTTTCATCTTAGGCATGATGTAACTCTGTTGTTTATGAATGTAGGTGACTGCCAAAGCAAACTGGCAATACTTGCATGACCCAACAATCACTTATTAGGGTTGTTGCGCGAGGAGCTTACTGACAAACCCCTTGAACAAGATACTGCTTGAACTTAACTGGCCCCTATCTAAAAAAGCCAGAAAAGCCCTTGATTATACGATTATTTCCAGGCACTTGTCTATTTCTGCAGGCTAACTGCCCCAAGGCTGCCGGTATTGTATGGCTTCCGCAACATGCATGCCATCAATCATGTCCTCTTGGGCAAGATCGGCCAACGTGCGTGCCACGCGCAAGATACGGTGTACAACGCGCGCCGACCAATTCCAGCGCGCCATTCCTTGCTGCACCAAGCCCTTTGCCGACGGCTGTAAAACACAGTGCGCTTCAATCCCGCCGACGTCCAAACCCGCGTTCAGGTGATCTTGGCGATGGGCCTGCCGCTGCCGGCAAAGGGCAACCCTATCGCGTACCGGCCCCGATGCCTCGCCGCGTGGTGCATCCATCCAATCGGCGTCGGCCGCAAGCAGCGCTATTTGCAAATCCACCCGGTCCAGCAAAGGACCTGAAAGTTTACTGCGATATTTCTGGATCTGATCAACGCCGCAGGTACATAGCATTTTTGCATGCCCCAGCCAACCACAAGGACAAGGATTCATGGCTGCCACCAACTGGAACGCAGCAGGAAACATAAGCGTCCTGGATGCGCGGGCAATGGATATACACCCGGTTTCCAAAGGCTCACGCAAGGATTCGAGTACGCGGCGGTTAAATTCCGGTAATTCATCCAGAAACAGGACGCCTCGATGAGCCTGGCTGATTTCCCCGGGCCGGGGATGTGCCCCGCCACCGACCAAAGCAGGCGCCGACGCAGAATGGTGCGGCGCCCGAAAAGGCGGCAGGTCGCTGAATACCTGATCACGCCCACTGATACTGGCCAGCGCGGCCACCTCGAGCGCATGCTCGAGACCAAGGCGTGGCAGCAAGCCCGGCAGACGATGCGCCAGCATGCTTTTGCCCGTTCCCGGCGGGCCAACCATCAATAGACTATGTCCCCCGGCTGCCGCCACTTCGAGCGCGCGGCGCGCCAGCGCCTGGCCGCGCACGTCGGACAGACACGGGACAGCCGCATCAACCGAATCTGCTGATGTCGGTTGCGCGACAGGCAACGGCGCCCTGCCGGCAAAGTGCTCCACCACATCCACCAGAGTCCCAGCCGCCAATACGGTCAACCCTGGCACCCGGGCAGCAAGACCGGCGCCATCGGGCGGCATGACCAGCCTTGCTCCTGGCGTGCTGCGCGCCACCGCCAGGGCAATCGCCAGCGGCGTACCCACCGACACAATAGCCCCCGTGAGCGACAGTTCGCCGGCAAACACATAAGAGGACAAGTCCGACGGGCCTGTGCGAGCCTCTGGTTGCACCTGGCCCGAAGCCAGCAGTACGCCCAAGGCTATGGGAAGATCGAAGCGACCGGATTCTTTAGGCAAGTCGGCGGGAGCCAGGTTGGCGGTGATTCGGCCCGCCGGAAATTCATAGCCGCTACTGATGATGGCCGAACGCACGCGCTCGCGGCTTTCGCGCACACCAGTGTCGGGCAGGCCCACAACATGGAAAGCCGGCAAACCCGGGCCGACATGGACTTCGACGCGAACCGCAAAGCCATCCAGCCCGCATATGGCCCGGCTTGCCAGAATTGCTAAAGACATCACCCTCTCCCGCTTTTCTCTAAGAGAATTAACCGCCAGAAGGTGAGTATGGGCTGCGGCCCGCTTTGATCCTAGATTAAGAATGCCCTTTTATCCAGGGGGATTAGTACGAGGGTAGCCGCCCAACCCAAAGTCGCTACGGCTGCCGCTTGGCGCGCTGCAGGCACGCCAGAAGAAGCCCCGAGACCACCAACATAATTGAGAGCAGAAGCTGCCACGAAGGTAGACTACGCGTCATCGCCAGTTCTATGACTGCGGCAGTAACCGGCCCCAATGCCTGAAAGGCGACGACTCGGCTGGCGTCCATTTTGGCTAAGGCCCATAGCCAGCAGAAATAACCCAGGCCGCTGGATAGACCGATGAAGCCCACATTCGCCCACTGAATGACCGACAAGTGCGGAACAAGAGGCTGGGCGCTAGCCAGACAAAGGCCGGTCAGGAAGATGACTGCAGCAAACATGGCCAGCGTACTGGTGGGCAAGACGGGATAGCGCAGCAGATAAGGACGATACAGGATGCTGCATACGGCTCCGGTCATCGTCGCACCAACAAGCGCTGCAAACGCCAGCGGATCGATCGGATTGGCGTCGATTTGCGCCGGCGACGAGTAAAGCAGAAAGCCCACACCAGATATTGCAAGCACCAATCCGCCAAGCTTTCTCGAACTGTATGCCTCACGCCCCAATACGATCGCCAGGCACATAGTAAATAAGGGCATCGTCGAAAAAACGAGCGCGCAAGTTGCTGCCGGCAGTGTTTCCAGGGCGTAATTAAGCAACACAATCAGCAGGGCAAACTGAAATACCCCAAGAACAGAGACGACCATAGCGTCCGCTGGCAGGAATCGTATGCGCGATGTGGACGTCAGAAGCACCGGTAAACCGAGCACACCTACACCGATCAGGTAGCGTAAAAAGGCGAGCGTGGCCGGCGATGCATCGCTGGACACCACCCGCGTAGATACCATCGCCGCGCCCACAAGGACACCAGTTATCGCCGCGGCGATCGTCGCCTTAACGTGAGTGCTCACAAATCGCGCATCCACGTCTGACCGATAAGATCCTTGCCGAAGCTATGATGCGGCTCTTCTTGGATGAGCTGGAACCCGGCCCGCTGATAGATTCTGCGCGCATCGGTCAATACGCTATTGGTCCACAACACCATCCTCTTGTAACCCGCAAGCCGAGCGAAACGCAGGCATTCATCCACCAGACGATGACCAATACCCAGGCCGCGGGCGCTGGCTTCGACATAGAGCAGACGTAATTTTGCGGTTTCCTGATCGTGGCGCACGACAAATACGGAACCCACTACCTTACCGTCTTTCTCGGCAATCCAGCATCGCTCACAAGCTTGGTCAAACTTTCGCACATAGCTGGCGACAATCTCGGCCACCAGCGCCTCGAACTCTGTATTCCAGCCATACTCCTGCGCGTACAGCACGCCTTGTCTATGTACAACCCAGCCCATATCACCGGGCTGCGGGTCGCGCAGCAAGTAAACGGGCATTACTCGGGGTTGATGGTCGTGCGAGGTGGTTGCTGGGGGACATCGGAGCGCCCTTCCAGGGACTGAATCTTGGCTTCCAATGCGGTGATCCGCGCCATCGAGCGCTCAAGCAGGTCTGCCTGAATATCGAATTCCTCTCGAGTCACCAGATCCAGCCGTGTGAAGGTTTGAGCCATCATGGCTTTCACATTCCGCTCTATATCGGCCGCCGGGCTTTTAGCGATAAGGTCGGACATGTTCTTCTGAAAATCTTCAATCCAGTCAGTTCGATTGATCATGGCAGTCTCCATCAAGGTAATAAGCTAGTGTAATAAAAAAACGGGCCTCAAAGGCCCGTTTCATACTGATGATCAATCCGCTAGCTGATGCAGCATAGTTAGATTGTCAAATTAGTTGTTGGGTGTGACCGGCGCGGAAGTTTGGCCGTTACCCACCTTATCCTGGATGGCTTGGTCAGCTTTAGCTGCGCCTTCCTTGATGGCATCGCCTGCCTGAGCTGCTTTGTCGGAAATGGCATTAGCTGCGTCTTTTGCCGTTTCTTTGACTGTCTCGCCTGAACTGGAGGACGACTGGCTAGCAGCAGGCACGTCGGAAGACGAAGAAGGTGCTGGTGTCGGTGCAGGAGCGGGTTCTGGCGCAGGTGTCGGAACAGGCGCTGGCGCTTCAGTGCTGGCGGGTGGAACGGCTGTGTCTTCACCTTTCGAGCATGCGGCTAGCAGACTCATTGAAGCAACCATTGCAATGACAGCAAGATGTGTACGAGTCTTTTGCATAATATTCCTCACTAATTCTAAGTCGCGATATCTTTTGCTGACCCGGTGCGACTAACGGTTCAGCAGCGAGCTTGTTACAACTGGCTTGGTAACAATTCTAGCCATAGAAAGCGTGCAGACTATCAACCTAGTGTAAACACTAATTTCAATAATATTTTTTATTCCGCTCTATTTTTCAAGAAAGCCCTTTAGGCATCGAGAGTTGCCGTCATATGACCGAGATATCCATCCCCAACATCGAGATACAAATACCTTGTGCCACCAAGCTATTGTTACAGTTTTGTGCAGTCACAAGGTAGATACGCGTCTATATGGTGCGCTCCGAAAACACTTTCGCACCATTTTGGGGCAAAGCCATCAGGATTCAGCCCGCTGCGGAGCACTCCTTAACTTCTAAAATTGGCACGGCGTTTGCGTAACTCTGGCTGTCACCCTTACCAGGAAACTGCCATGAAGCTGATCACAGCCATTATCAAACCATTCAAGCTGGACGAAGTCCGGGAAGCCCTATCCAGTATAGGTATACAGGGCAT
Source organism: Pollutimonas bauzanensis (assembly GCF_040393045.1). Taxonomy (GTDB): domain Bacteria; phylum Pseudomonadota; class Gammaproteobacteria; order Burkholderiales; family Burkholderiaceae_B; genus Pollutimonas; species Pollutimonas bauzanensis_A. The sequence continues at coordinate 9,415 of NZ_JBEBUX010000088.1, forward strand.
GACCGTCACCGAAGTAAAAGGCTTTGGCCGTCAGAAGGGCCATACGGAACTGTATCGGGGGGCTGAATATACCGTCGACTTCCTGCCCAAGCTACGCCTGGAAATGGCCGTATCCGATGACATGGTCGAGCAAGCCATTGAAAACCTTTGCACGGCCGCCCACACGGGCAAGATAGGCGACGGCAAGGTCTTTGTGACACCTATCGAACAAGCCATACGAATCCGCACGGGAGAACATGGCGAGAACGCACTGTAGCAGCCCTCTTTCACATTGATCCTTCGCAGAAATACACATTCAGTGCCGTCACTCAGGAGTAAATAATGGATAAAGCCGATTTGGCATGGGTAAGCGTTTCTACCCTGCTAGTGTTATTAATGGTTGTCCCCGGGCTCGCCCTCTTTTATGGCGGCTTGGTTCGCGCCAAAAATGTCTTGTCGATACTGATTCAAGTCGTTTCGACTTTCTCTCTGGCCGTGGTGATTTGGTTCATTTACGGCTATTCCCTGGCCTTTACCGAAGGAAACGCCGTGCTCGGCGGGTTTTCCCGCGTATTTTTCAGCGGTATGCTTGATCTGGCTAATGCGAAATTCGAGCTGTCAGGCACCATTCCCGAGCTTAGCTTTGCAGCCTTCCAGGCGACGTTTGCGGGCATCACATGCGCACTGATTGTGGGCGGATTCGCCGAGCGGGCAAAGTATTCGGCCGTCATGCTGTTTACCGTAATCTGGCTGACCTTTTCCTATATTCCTATCGCCCATATGGTCTGGGCTCCCGGTGGCTGGCTTTTCGAACGCGGCGCGCTGGATTTTGCCGGCGGTACGGTGGTCCATATCAATGCCGGCATTGCAGGCTTAGTAGGCGCCTACTTTATCGGTAAGCGGGTTGGATACGGACGCGAATCGATGCAGCCTCACAACCTGCCCATGGCCATGACTGGTGCGGCCTTGCTGTGGGTAGGCTGGTTCGGGTTCAACGCGGGCTCCGCCCTGAGCGCCAATGAAACTGCCGCCCTGGCATTCTTCAACACCATGGTGGCGACAGCAGGCGCGATCCTGGCGTGGCTGTTGATCGAATGGAAGTACAAAGGCAAGCCCTCGTTGCTTGGCGCGATTTCCGGCGCTGTAGCTGGGTTGGTCGGCATCACCCCGGCTGCCGGTCTGGTCGGCCCCGGTGGTGCGCTTATTATTGGCCTGGTTACGGGCGCTATCTGCGTATGGGGCGTCAATGGCCTGAAGCGTCTGCTGCGCGCTGATGATAGCCTCGACGTGTTCGGCATCCATGGCGTGGGCGGTATTGTGGGCGCCCTGCTGACCGGGGTGTTTAACGCTCAGGCCTTGGGCGGCCCCGGCCTCGAAGCCGTTAGTGCTATTCCGCATCAAGTATGGGTACAGTTGGAAGGCATCCTGATTACCGTGGTTTGGTCAGGGGTTGTGGCCTGGGCTGCTTACTTTATCGCCGATAAGGCATGCGGCCTGCGGGTTGGCACAGATGTCGAGCGCGAAGGCCTGGACATCAACTCACACGGCGAAACCGCGTACCATTATTGATCGGGTATTGCATCACGCTTAACTGCTGAATTGGCGCCCGCGGGCGCCAATTCAGCATATCAGCCTTTAGCTTTTAGCCTGACAAGGCTTCCAAGTCGATGCGTTCGGCCCGGTTCAGCGCCGATGCAACCTTGACTCGCAAGGCATTGGAATGTGCCTGGCGAACTTCCTTTTTAACATCCAGCAATTGCTGCGGATGCATGGAAAATTCTTTTAGCCCCAGGCCCAGCAACATACGGGTAACACGCGAATCGCCGGCGATTTCGCCACATACGGCCACTGGTATACCAGCGCGCTCGGCAGCGTTGATCGTGTGTGCAATCAAGCGCAAGACCGCCGGATGCATGGGATCATACAAATCGGCCACTTCGCTATCGCCCCGATCAATGGCAAGAGTGTATTGAATGAGATCATTAGTACCGATAGACAGGAAGTCCAGCGTTTCGGCGAAGGGCTCAATAGCGATGGCCATCGCCGGTATTTCCACCATGGCGCCCAGGGAAATATTGCGCTCATAGGGTACGCCGCTGGCATCCAGATCGCGGCATGCGGCATCGATGGCCAGGCGCGTGGCATGAACCTCGTGCATATGCGAAATCATGGGTATCAGGATACGCACATGCCCATGCACTGAGGCACGCAGCAATGCCCTTAACTGCGTTGCAAAAATCTCGGGATTGGCCAGGCAATATCTTATTGCTCGCAAGCCCAAAGCCGGATTGGTCGCCACAGTAACGTCGCCGTCCAGCGTCTTATCCGCTCCCAGATCCAGGGTGCGGATAGTAACGGGGCGGCCCGCCATCGTTTTAACCACCGACGAATACGCTTCGTACTGCTCGTCTTCCGTTGGCAGATCGCGGCGGCCCATGAACAGAAACTCGCTACGAAACAGGCCTATGCCATCGGCGCCCGCCTGCATGGCGGCGACAGCCTCTTCAGGAAGCTCGATATTGGCTTCCAGCTTGATTTGTATGCCATCCAGCGTAATTGCCGGCGCATCGCGCAACAAGGCAAGCTCGGCACGCTCGCTGGCATAAACCGCTTGCCGCCGACGATATTCCTGCAGCACCAATGGCGACGGGTTGATAAGCACAGCCCCGGTAAACCCGTCGGCTATTAAGGTATCCCCATCGCGCACCAGCATACGGATATGGCCCAAGCCCACCACTGCCGGCACATTCATGCTGCGCGCCACAATCGCCGTATGAGACGTAGGGCCGCCCAAGTCGGTCAGGAATCCCGCAAAACGAGCGCCGCGCAGGCGCAGCATATCGGCGGGAGAAATGTCGCGAGCTACAACAATTAGCGGGTCACTCGAATCGCCGGCCTCGATTTCCGGCAGCAGTGCGGTGGATCCCGAGAGTACGCGCAAGACGCGTTCGATAACCTGCCGGATATCGGCACTGCGTTCACGCAAATACTCGTCTTCCATGATGGCAAACTGTTCTGCCAGCAATTGCCCCTGAGTAGTCAACGCCCATTCGGCGTTGTAATGGCGCGTAAGAATGAGCTCGCAAGTCTGCTGAAAGAGCATAGGGTCTTCCAGCAGCAAGCTGTGCACGGTTAGCAAAGGCCCAAGTTCGCGGGGCGCATCGTCGGGCAACGCGCCCGCCATAGCCTGCAATTCGACGCTTGCTGTGCTCAGGGCATTTTTCAAGCGTTCGCATTCCGTCTGGACGTCTTCCGGAGCAATACGATAATGCGCAACTTCAAGCGCAGCCGCGCTCATGATTGCGACCCTGCCTATGGCATAGCCTTTGACTACCCCCTGCCCCTGCATGCACAGCATGGAGCGGGGTCCGCGTAAATCGGGAGTCGGATGCGTAGTCATGGAAAATTAGTCGTGAAGCGGCATTGTCCGGACTATTCCTGCTCGCCGAACTTGTTGTTGAACAGCGATTGGATATCAAGCAAAGCCTGATCGGCATCATCGCCAACGGCATCTACCTTGACAGTAACGCCGAGGCCCGCAGCCAGCATCATGACGCCCATAATGCTTTTCGCGTTCACCCGTTGCGCCCCTCGGGCAATGAAAATCTCGCTGTGGAATTTACCGGCCAATTGCGTAAGCTTGGCTGCGGCGCGAGCATGTAAACCCAATTTATTACTGATGACGATGTCGATAGATGGCATAAGGCTCTTTTTTATTTAACAGGCCAATAACGGCACGAAATGGGTCAGCATGCTTGATCAGCATTGACGATGCCCCGCAGGGCACCCTGTCGCACACTTTCGCTCAGTTTATCTGGATTTTCCTGCTGATCGGTCAGCGCCTTCAAAACCATGCACAGATTAGTGCCGGTAATCAAATGAGCGGTCAAGCCTTGCTCGGTAGCCCGCTTCAATGCCTGCTTGGCAATATTGAATGGCGTGGCGCCAAATATATCGCATAGTACCAATGTGGCTTCGTGAGTATCCTGCATAAGTCGCTGCGACAGATCGTCGATGAGCACGGCGGGCTCCGCATCAGGCGCCACGTCGAAAATGGTCAGGTCGGCCTTCTGCCCCAGAACATGTTCAGCACATGCAGCGAAGGCAGCGCCCAGCGGTCGGTGCATAACCAGTACGATGCGGGCCATTCAACCACCTACTGCCTGTTCGAGCGCTGCGGCAAAGCAATCAGCGACATCAAAATCGGTCTGTTCCGTGATTTCGACGAAGCACGTAGGACTCGTCACGTTGACTTCTGTGACATAGTCGCCTATTACATCCAGCCCCACCAACAATAAGCCGCGTTCGACCAACTTCGGCCCGATAGCCTCTGCAATTTCCATATCGTGCGCAGACAGGGGTTGGGCCACACCGCGCCCGCCAGCGGCAAGATTGCCGCGGGTTTCACCGGCCAATGGGATACGAGCCAAGGAATAAGGCACTGGCTTGCCTGCAATTAGCAAAATACGCTTATCGCCGTTGATGATTTCCGGGATGTAGCGTTGCGCCATGATGGTCCGGGCACCATTATCGGTAAGCGTTTCAAGGATGGCGCCAAGATTATGCTCGGCTTCCCGCAGTCGGAAAATACCTGTGCCGCCCATGCCGTCCAGGGGCTTTACGATTACGTCCTGGTATTTTGCATGGAATGCCCGCAAACGCACCATATCGCGCGTAACCAATGTAGGCGACGTAAATGAAGCAAACTCGGTAATGGCGAGTTTTTCGGGATGATTGCGTATTGCCGCCCCGGAATTGAATACGCGTGCGCCTTGCGCCTCTGCGTATTCAAGCAGGTGAGTTGCGTAAACATATTCCATATCAAATGGTGGATCTTTACGCATCAACACAGCATCGAATTCTGCCAGCACGACGTCTTGAGGACGGCTGCGCTCTTGCCACCACTCGTGACCGTGCAAGTCGGCGTCATCGACCAAGGCTATGCCAGTGGCAACTACCTTGACCAAGCCTTCGTCGATATACAGGTCGCCTTGATGAGCCACGCTTAACGTGTGGCCCCGTGCAACCAATGCACGCATCATCGCTACTGATGAGTCTTTATAAGCCTTGAGAGACAGCAAGGGATCAATAACAAACAAAACGTGCATAAGACACCTGCGTGCACCCGTCTGACGGCAAGCCGGCAGACGGGAAGTAGAAGTTCAGGTCAGGAGGCTGCGTCGCCAGGTTTGCCTGGCGTCGCTTTCTTGCGGGGAGCCAATACCATGACCATTTGACGGCCTTCGAGCTTGGGCATGGCTTCAACTTGGCAAAGCTCGAGCAGGTCGTCGCGCACGCGTTCCAGAACGCGCATGCCAAGTTCCTGGTGAGCCATTTCGCGACCACGGAAACGCAAGGTCACCTTGGCTTTGTCGCCTTCCTCGATGAAGCGGCGCAAATTGCGCAGCTTGACCTGGTAGTCGCCTTCGTCAGTTCCGGGGCGGAACTTGACTTCTTTTACCTGAATGATCTTTTGCTTGGATCGCGCCTCTTGTTGGCGCTTTTGTTCTTGATACTTGAACTTGCCATAGTCCATCAATCGGCAGACCGGTGGCTCCGCATTGGGTGCGATCTCGACCAGGTCTACTTCGTGTTGTTCAGACAGAACGAGTGCATCGGCGGTTTTTACAACCCCCAATTGTTCCCCTTCTACCCCAATAAGACGCACCTCGGGGACGCGGATTTCACCATTGATGCGATGTGGTTTTTCGGTTGCGATGTCTAAGACTCCTAGAATTAATAAAAAATCAGGCTTTGGCAAACCTACCCGGTATTACACCCGGGTGTTGATTTCGTTTTGCAGGCGGGCAGAAAAATCGTCAAGGGACATTACCCCCAAATCGACTCCACCCCTGCCACGTACCGCTACTTTACCGGCTTCGCGCTCTTTTTCGCCTACCACCAGAATGTACGGTATTTTCTGCATACTGTGTTCACGAATTTTACGGGTGATTTTTTCAGCACGCAAATCGGAACTGGCTCTAAACCCTTGTTTTTTCAAGCTTAGAGCGATTTCTGCCGCATATTCGGCCGATGGCTCGGAAATGCAGCAAACTACGGCATGTTCAGGGGCTAACCAGGCGGGCATGGCGCCCGCATGATTTTCGATCAACATGCCTATGAAACGCTCGAATGATCCCAGTATGGCACGATGCAACATAACCGGGGTCTTTCGTTGGTCGGCCGGGTCGACATATTCGGCGCCCAATCGTTGCGGCATAGAAAAGTCCACCTGAATCGTGCCACATTGCCAATGACGGCCGATAGCGTCTTTCAGCGTATATTCGATTTTCGGGCCATAAAAAGCCCCCTCGCCGGGTGAGACTTCATATTCACACCCCGTATGGTTCAGGCTATCCATCAAGGCCTGCTCGGCCTTGTCCCAGACTTCGTCGGAACCAATGCGCTTCTCGGGGCGCGTAGCCACCTTATACAGAATCTCGGTAAACCCGAAATCAGCATACACTTTTTGCAGCAAGGCGGTAAATGCCACGCACTCTTCCTGCAACTGGTCTTCTGTACAGAAGATATGGCCGTCATCTTGCGTAAAGCCGCGTACGCGCATCATGCCGTGCAGCGAACCCGATGGCTCGTTGCGGTGGCATTGACCGAATTCACCATAGCGTATGGGCAGTTCGCGGTACGAATGCAAGCCGGAATTAAAGATTTGCACATGGCCTGGGCAGTTCATGGGCTTAAGGCCGTAAGTACGGCTCTCGGATTCCGTCGTAAACATGTTTTCGGCGTAATTATCCCAGTGGCCGGTTTTCTTCCAAAGGGACAAATCGAGTATCTGCGGCGCCTTCACTTCCTGGTAGCCGTTATCTTGGTATACAGCGCGCATGTATTGTTCGACTTGCTGCCATAACGTCCAGCCCTTGGGATGCCAGAAAATCAGTCCCGGCGCTTCTTCCTGGAAATGGAACAAGTCAAGTTCGCGCCCCAGCTTGCGGTGATCGCGCAACTCGGCTTCTTCCAGCATGGTCAAATAGCTGGCCTGCTCGTCCTTCGAGGCCCAAGCCGTACCGTAAATGCGTTGAAGCATTTCGTTCTTGCTGTCGCCGCGCCAGTACGCACCTGCAACCTTCATTAGCTTGAAGACCTTCAAATGGCCAGTAGACGGCACGTGCGGGCCACGGCACAAGTCAATGAAATCGCCCTCGCGGTACAAGCTGATAGGCTCGTTGGAGGGAATGGATGCGATGATTTCCGCTTTGTAGTGCTCGCCTATTCCATTGAAGTAAGCCACCGCATCATCGCGCATCCACTCTTCGCGGGTTACCACCTCGTTCTTCTTGGCCAGCTCGGCCATTTTCTTTTCTATGGCAACCAAGTCTTCTGGCGTAAACGGGCGCTTATACGAAAAGTCGTAATAAAACCCGTTTTCAATGACTGGGCCTATGGTGACCTGGGCTTCAGGGAAAAGCGACTTCACTGCGTAGGCAAGAAGGTGAGCCGTCGAGTGGCGGATCAAATCCAGGCCATCAGGATCCTTGGCCGTAATAATAGCCAGATTCGCGTCCTGCTCCAGTACAAAGCTTGTATCGACCAGCTTAGGCTCAACACCGTCCACCGTAACACGCCCGCCCAACGCGGCGCGGCCCAAGCCGGTGCCGATCGAATAGGCGATATCGTTAACAGATACGGGGCCTGGAAACTCGCGCTGCGAGCCGTCAGGCAGGGTAATTTGAACCATAAGATGTCCTGAAAATGCAAAAACGCGGCATGCGCCGCGTTTTGGGTTTTTTGATTTGCTTTAGACTGAACAATACGCGGCGACAGCTAAATACTACAGATCGTAGTTCGCGTAGTGCTAAAGTTCATATAAACCAAAAATAAGTAGTGTTATCGTGGCTTTAGTGTAACACCATGCAGCAGGAAAGCCTCCCACATCGTCCGAAAACTGGCATTAGGCTGAAATTCCAAAGCAGTCTGTTGTGAAAATACAAAAACCTGCCGAGCCTATCGGTAGGAAAACGGTATTTGATGGCCGTTTTGACAAGCCCCAAACAAATAGGTTAGAATCTTTTTCTTCCTTAGGCGGTTAGCTCAGTTGGTTAGAGCGCTACGTTGACATCGTAGAGGTCGCTGG
>NZ_JBEBUX010000089.1:0-17261 GCF_040393045.1 Pollutimonas bauzanensis
TGCTGACCATGTGCGTGGGTACAGGCATGGGGGCTGCGGGGATTTTCCAGCGGGTATAGAAGGCTGCCAGTTCGGGCAAGGCTTAAAGTCTCTGGCACAGATCGATGAATGCTTTTCGCAGCCAGCGGTGGGCGATATCGTCGTCGGCAGATTGATGCCAAATCAAGTAAATGGGGAAGTTTGGCGTTGTTATGGGGGGCTGATAAGGCTGCAGGCCAAAGTGATCGGCATATAGCGTCGCCATTCGCTTGGGAAGAGTACAAAGCAAGTTGGTGGCCCGCACGATGGCAGGCATGGACTGGAAGTAAGGTACTTGCACTGCGATATCGCGCTTCAGTCCACGTTTTGCCAAGGCCAGATCTATCATGGGCGTGCTTTTTGTGCGTGGCGCCAGCGCTACATGCCTAAGTTTCAGGAACGTATCCAGCGTCAGCCGCTCGGAGACATCGGGATGATCTTGCCGCGCGAGACTAAGCAGTGAGTCAGTCATGACGCAGTGGCTGCGGAAGTCGTTCATGCCGACCACGAAATAACCCAGAGCTAAGTCCACTTTTCCTTGGCGTAGTTCTTCGCGCAGCTGAATGCCCAATTCTGGACGAATAACGATCCGTATGCCGGGTGCTACCTGATTCAGCCAGTTTAGAAAGCGCGGCACGATCACGTTCTCGCCGTAGTCTTCGACGGCAAATTCGAACGTGCGGGTCGAGTTGCTGAAGTCGAATTCGCTGCGTTCGCTCAGTCCTTCTTTGAGCATATCCAACGCTCGCTGTATTGGCTCCGCAATGGTTTTGGCGCGCGGCGTGGGCGCCATGCCGTCGGCGCCGCGCTCGAACAAGGGATCGTTGAAGCGTGCTCTGAGCCTGGCCAAAGCGTTGCTTACGGCTGGTTGCGTCAGATTCAGGCGCAGGGCTGCCCTGGAAATGTTGCGTTCGATATAGATAGCGTCGAATACCCGCAGGAGATTCAAATCGAATGATTGCAGATTCAAGCGCTGCTCCTTCGCCGAAGCGGTCGGCAGGGATGGAGTATTCATGGAATCAATAGTCTTCATCATAAAAATAAACTTCAAAAATAGATAGCCCATCTCTAAGATGAACACAACATTTGAAAATGGGCTTCTACCATGTCGGACTCGATGGATCTACTGCTCTGCGAAGTAATGGCTAGTGGCGTCGCAGTACTGCGCTTGAACCGTCCGCATGCTCGGAATGCGCTGAGCCTTCCCTTGCGCAAAGCGATGTCGGCAGCATTTCAGGCGCTGCAGGACGATTCGGCGGTGCGTTGCGTCGTCATTGCTGGCAATGGTCCTTGCTTTGCCGCAGGGGCCGATCTGCGTGAAATGGCCGACCTTGGGCCCAGCGCGGTATGGGCCATGGATGTCTTGCGATATTGGCGAGTGATCAGTGAGTTTCCCAAGCCCCTGATTGCCGCGGTACACGGCGTTGCTTTGGGCGGCGGGTGCGAGCTTGCCATGCATGCTGACATTATCGTGGCCGATGAGAACGCGAAATTCGGGCAGCCCGAGGTGGCGGTGGGCATCATGCCGGGCGGCGGCGCCACACAGCGATTGATGCGTGCGGTAGGCAAGTATCGTGCTATGCCTATGCTGCTTACCGGTGAATCCGTGACTGCGGCGCAAGCACACGCCATGGGATTGGTCAGCGAGGTGGTGGCCGATGGGCAGGCTGTGGCTCGATCGATCGAAATAGCTGAGCTCATTGCCAGACGCCCTCCGATCGCCGTGCGGCTCACTAAGGAAGTCGCATTGGCTGGCGCCGATGCGCCTTTGTCTACAGGCTTGATGCTCGAACGCCGCGCTTTTGAAACTTTGTTCGATACGGGCGACCAGAAAGAGGGCATGCATGCCTTTCTTGAGCGCCGTAACGCGACATTTCACGGAAGATGACCATGCAGTCAGAAATTGTGCGTATAGGCGTTGTCGGTTCCGGCGCTATGGGTCGAGGAATAGCGCAGGTATGCGCTCTGTCGGGAATGACGGTCGTATTGATGGATGCAGACGCCGCGGTGGCGCGAGCGGCACATGCGGCAATCGAGGCAGCGATTACTGCTGATCTGGCCAAAGGGCGAGTAAGCCAGGAGGCGGCCGATAGCGCCATGGCGGCGCTGAGCGTCACGGATACGCTGGATGGTCTAAAGAATACTCAATTGATTATCGAGGCCATAACTGAAGATCTGGATGCAAAGCGCAAGTTGTTTGCCGACCTGGAAAATGTCGTCGACGAAAAGTGCATCCTGGCGTCCAATACTTCGTCATTGTCGATTACTACACTGGGCGCCGCCTGCAAACGTCCTCAGCGTGTTGCTGGCATGCATTTCTTCAATCCTGTTTCACGTATGCGCCTGGTAGAGGTGATCGAGGCGCTCAGAACTGATGTGGTTGTCGTTGAACAGCTGGAGCGGGTGGGCCGGAAAATTGGCAAGGAAGTCGTACGGGTCCGCGACACGCCTGGCTTCCTCGTTAACCAGGTTGGACGCGGCTATACGCTTGAGGCAGTGAGTATTGTCAGCGAAGGCGTCGCTACGTTTGAGCAGGTCGATCAGATAATGCGCGAGGCGGCGGGCTTTCGCATGGGGCCGTTCGAGCTTCTCGACCTGGTTGGCCTGGATGTCAATCACCATGCGACGGAAATGATTTATTCCCAGTTCTATCAAGAACCACGCTATCGGCCATCTCCGCTGATGGATATGAGAGTTGCCGCGGGTGTGCTGGGCCGTAAAAGCGGCGAAGGCTATTACCGTTATCCGGCTGATTCTGCCGCGGTACCTAAGCATCCATTGGCTGAAACGCTTGCCTCCAGCTCACCGCCGCAATGCAGCGTCTGGGTCAGTTCGGCCGTGCCTGAGGCCGGCGCCGTTGTGCGCGATCTGGTAACGAGCCTGGGCGCCAATCTGGAAACCGGCGCACGCCCAAGCGGGCAAGCTTTATGCATTGTCACTCCCATAGGCCGCGATGCGTCGCATGCGGCTGCCGTTGAAGAGCTGGACCCCGTCCGTACTGTCGCTATCGATGTGTTGTTTGGGTTGAGGACTCACAGAACAGTGATGGCGACCTGCGCCACAGGGCAGCAATGGCGAGATGCTGCGAGTGCGCTGTTCGGCGCCGACGGCGTGCCGGTGACTATGATCCGCGACAGCCCGGGATTCGTTGCGCAACGCATTGTCGCCATGATTATCAATATAGGGGGCGCACTGGCGCAATTGCGTAGCGCCTCCCCGGCGGATATTGATCGAGCGGTAACGCTCGGATTGGCCTATCCGCATGGCCCTTTGGCATTTGCCAATGTGCTGGGGGCCGGGTATGTGCATCGCCTGCTTGGCGGGCTGTATGAAAGCTTTGGTGATCCGCGTTACCGCCCAGTGCTGTGGCTCAAGCGCCGGGCGGCATTGAATCTGAATTTTTGCGATGGCGATTGAATGCATCGCATGACAGGAGAGTATTGATGCTCGATGCGTATATCTATGCTGGAATCCGATCGCCGTTTGGCAAGCAAGCCGGCGCACTGGCGTCTGTGAGGCCCGATGACTTGCTGGCCCAGGTCATTGCAAAGCTCGTCGCGAAAACCGGCATCGACCCGGCATTGCTGGATGACATCATTGTGGGCTGTGCCAATCAGGCGGGCGAGGATAGCCGCTGCGTGGCGCGCCATGCCGGCCTGTTGGCTGGCTTGCCGATAGAGTTGGGCGGTACGGTAATGCAGCGCAATTGCGGCAGTGGGCTGAGCGCTCTGGTGGCGGCTTCTCATGCGCTTACCGCTGGTGAAGGTCAATTGATGTTGGTAGGAGGGGTGGAAAGTATGAGCCGGGCGCCATTTGTCGTGGCAAAAGCCGAAGCCGCATACAACCCCAATATGACGGTATTCAACTCGGCGGTTGGCGTGCGTTTTCCCAATCCTCGAATAGAAGCGCAATTCGGCAATGACACCATGCCGCAAACGGCAGACAATCTTGCCCAGGAATACGGGATATCGCGGGAAGACGCGGACCGCTTTGCCTGCGCGTCGCAAGACAAGTACCGGGCGGCTTGCGACGCTGGCTGGTTCGATGAGGAAATTGTAGCGATCGACATTCCTGCCAAGGGCAGGGTTCCGGCAAGCAGCATAGCCGTAGACGAGCACCCTCGCGCGGCGACGATGGAATCGCTGGGTAAGCTGAAGGCATTGCACGCGGGTGGCGTAACGACGGCAGGCAACGCTTCAGGTATCAACGATGGCGCTGGCGCCTTGCTCATGGGCAGCGCCGGTATCGGCCAGCGCTTGGGGCTCAAGCCGCTGGCCCGGGTCCTGGCCAGCGGAGTTTGCGGCGTGCCTCCGCGCACGATGGGCATAGGGCCGGTGCCGGCATCGGAAAAAGCACTGCAGCGCTGCGGGCTGGATATCGGCCGGATTGGTGTCATCGAGATCAACGAAGCGTTTGCGTCGCAAGCGCTGGCATGCGTCAAGGGCCTGGGATTGGAGTTGACTGATGAACGCGTCAATCCCAATGGTGGAGCCATTGCGCTGGGACATCCATTGGGGGCCTCGGGCATCCGGCTGGCGCTGACCGCCGTCCGGCAATTGCACCGGACCAATCAGCAATACGCGCTGGCGACCATGTGCATTGGGGTGGGACAGGGCATCAGTGTTGTGCTCGAACGCTGTTAAGCGCTAAGGAGATCAACTCATGTCACAACAGCAAGATCAAGGGCCCAGCGAGCAGGAGCGCTGTATTGCCGGCATGCGTAGCGGCAAGTTCGACTGGAAGGATCCTTTTCTGATCGATGCTTACCTGACCGACGACGAACGCATGATGCGTGACAGCGTGGCTGATTATGCGCGCGACAAGCTTATGCCCAGGATAGTGCAGTCGCACCGCCATGAAACCTTCGATATAGAAATCATGAAGGAAATGGCCGGTCTTGGGCTGCTGGGATCCACGTTGAAAGGTTATGGCTGTGCGGGAATCGGCTACGTGGCCTATGGCCTGATTGCACGCGAGCTTGAGCGCGTGGACTCAAGCTACCGTTCCGCCATGGGCGTGCAAAGCACTTTGACCATGGTGCCCATCTACCTGTTCGGTAGCGAAGAACATCGTCAGCAGTGGCTGCCCAAGCTGGCCCGGGCTGATGTGCTTGGATGCTTTGGCCTGACCGAGCCCCACTCCGGATCCGATCCGTCCGCCATGCATACCCGCGCCAGGAAAGTGCCGGGTGGCTTCCGGTTGACCGGTTCCAAGACCTGGATCAGCCACGCGCATTTGGCTGATGTGATGATCATCTGGGCCAAGGACGATAGCGATACCGTACGCGGGTTCATACTGGAGCGAGGCATGAAGGGGCTGGAAACGGCCAAGATCGAAGGAAAATTCGCTGTGCGCGCATCACCGACAGGGCAGATTTTCATGGATGACGTCTTTGTCCCTTCTGAAAATATGCTGCCTGAAGCCAAGGGCTTGTCGGCACCTTTCGCTTGCCTGGCCAATGCCCGATTTGGTATCTGTTGGGGGGCGGTAGGTGCTGCTGAATTCTGCTGGCATACTGCGAGGCAATACACAATGGACAGGCAGCAGTTTGGCCGACCGCTTGCCGCCAGTCAGCTGATTCAAAAAAAGCTGGCCGACATGCAAACTGAAATCACGCTCAGCTTGCTAGCCTGCCTACATGTAAGCAGGCTGCGCGATGAGCAAAAGGCCACGCCCGAAATGATTTCGCTGCTTAAGCGAAATTGTGCCGGCAAGGCCCTGGATATAGCGCGTAGCGCGCGCGACATGCTTGGTGGTAACGGCATTAGTGATGAATATCATGTAATACGTCACTTGATGAATCTTGAGGCAGTCAACACGCTGGAGGGCACGCACGATATCCATGCGCTGGTGTTGGGTCGGGCGCAAACCGGGATTCAGGCGTTCTCTTGAGGAAAGGCAACCATGAAAAGCGCCACTATGACTATGAATACGCCCGATCTGCCCCCTTCGCGCCAGGAAATCCTTGCGCGCATGATTCGTCCTCGCTCGGTTGCCGTTATCGGAGCGTCGGCGCAGTTCTCCAAAGTCAATGGCCGGCCGCTCAAGCATTTGCTTGAGAAAGGCTATCAAGGCAAGATCTACCCGATTAACCCCAAATACCAGGAAATTGGCGGTTGCCGATGCTATCCCGATATGGCCAGCTTGCCAGAGGCGCCGGACTTGACCATTATCGCGGTGCCCGCCAAGGATGTCGCAGCCAGCTTGCGTGCTGTGGGCGAGGCCGGCGGACGGGCCGCCGTGGTATTCAGCTCCGGGTTTGGCGAGATGGGTGAACTAGGTCTTGCCCAAGAGCACCGCTTGCGCGATATCGCGTGTGAATACGGTATGGTTTTGTGTGGTCCTAATTGCCTGGGTTTCATAAACGCCTACGAGCATGTGTATGCGACCTTCAGCCAGTATGCAGACGGACCGACAAACTCGGGTCCTATTGGTTTCGTCACACAATCGGGGGCGTTTGGCACGGCGATCGCCGCCTTGGTCCGGGATCGGGGCCTGGGCCTGGGATATTTCATCAATACCGGCAACGAAGCCGATGCCACTTTCAGCGAACTGATGGGCGTGGTCATTGAAGACCCGCGTGTACGCGTTGCTGCAGGCTATCTTGAAGGAATACGCGACGGCCAGGCCCTGATCGACCTGGCTCGCCGATGTCACGAACTGGGCAAGCCCCTGGTGCTGACCAAGGTCGGTCGGACCGTTAGCGGCGCCAGGGCAGCCGCGTCGCACACGGGTTCGCTCGCGGTCGAAGATGCCCTTTTCGATGCCGTCGCGCGCCAATACGGCGTGCTTCGAGCCCGCAATGAGGAGCAGATGCTGGATATGCTGCAGGCCTTGTCGGGCTGTGCGCTTCCCCTGGGCAACGGGCTGGGCATTGTTACCCAGTCGGGCGGGGCCGGAGTCATGATGACGGATCGTGCCGAGGAGGTCGGCCTGGCTGTGCCTGTGCTCGAGCCGGAAACCAGCAGGGCGTTGGCAGAGACCATGCCTACCTTTGGCGCCAGCGGCAACCCCGTCGATATTACAGGCCAGTTTGTTGCTGAACCCGCGCTGCTGCGGGAGTCGGTGCTGATATTGCTGCGCGATCCGCAAGTCCATATCGGTATCGTATGGCTCCAATTAATGAACGCGCATGTCGATATGCTGATTGAAATATTCACACAGATACGCGCGCGGGCAAGCAAGCCTTTCATCGTCTGCTGGGTTGCCGCTCCCGATGGCGTGGCGCAGCGGCTGCGCAATGAAGGCATAGTCATGTTCGGAGCAGGCGAGCGCGCAGTCGAGGCTGCGGCATGCCTGGCACGCTACGCAGCCATGCAAAAGGGCTATAGGGCAGACGCCATCCAGGACGAACCCGCACACAGAATCGACCTGCCTTTCGGCGATGGCGCAGTACCTACCGTTCAGGCTGTTGCATTGCTGGAAAAAGCGGGCGTGCCCATGGCTCCCGTTACGTTGGCAGCCACGGCCGATGAAGCGGTACAGGCCTGGCGTCGATTTGGATGCGCGGTCGCCTTGAAGATTGAGTCGCCGGATATCTTGCATAAAACAGACGTGGGTGGCGTCGTGCTGAATCTGGATGATGAACCATCCGTGCGGGCCGAATTCTTGTCCCTGATGGAGCGTTGCAGTAGCAGCCGCCCCCAAGCCCGCCTGTCTGGCGTCATCGTGCAGCCTATGAGTTCCGGCCATATTGAACTGGTGGTCGGCGTTAAGCGCGATGCCGTTTTCGGCACCATGGTCATGGTTGGCTATGGCGGAATATTGTTGGAAGTGCTGCGCGATGTTTCCTTCCGCCAAGCCCCATTTTCGGAACGCGAGGCCCGCGCCATGCTGGATGAACTTCGCATGCGCCCTGTTTTTGATGGCGTGCGCGGCCGGCCAGCTGTCGACATGTTCCGCCTGAGCGCCCTGCTGGCCAGCCTATCGCGCTGGGCCGCGGCTGCCGAGCAGCTCTCAGAGCTGGATTTGAACCCTCTTTTGATAGGCTCCGACGGTCCGGTCGGAGTGGATAGCGTTGTAATACTCCGGACCAGGAGTTAGCCACTGCGCGCACTCGCCAGGGGTACTAAAAACGAATTCCGCCTGAGCGGAAGAGGAGACAACGATGTTGCATTCAAAACTTAAGGTGGCTGCGAAGCCAATTCTGCTTTCTGCGCTGGCGGTATCGGCATGCTTGGCCGCCACCGTGTCGTGGGCAAAGAGCGATTATCCTTCGCATGCCATTACGCTCATCACTCCCTACAGCACGGGGGGCGATTCCGACCTGGCTGCGCGAAATTTCAGTGCCGTGGCGCAAAAATACCTTGGCCAGCCCGTTGTTGTGGTCAACAAACCGGGCGCCAGCGGTGTAATAGGTTCCGATCAGGGCAGGCTGGCCAACCCCGATGGCTACACATTATTGCTTTCCCGGCCGGGTTCACAAGCCATTCTTCCCGCCATTTCACCCACCAAGACAAAATATAAATGGAGTGACTTCACTCCTATAGGTCTGCTGGAACTCAACCCTTACGGATGCTATGTCAGGGGGGATTCTCCGTACAAGAATTTCAAGGATCTGGAAAAGGCGCTGCATGCCAAGGGCGCCAAGATGAACTACGGAACAGCCGGCGCGCTGACTACTAACGATATGGGGCCGAAACTTTTGTTCGATACGCTCAAGCTGGGCGACAAGGTACCCACTCAAATACCCTACAAGGGGACAGGGGAGGCGACCAGCGCACTGCTGGCGGGCCAGATTGATTTTTCCTGCAGCAGCATCGGTCCGGCTAACGGGCTGATCAAGGCCGGCAACCTGCGCGCGTTGTTTGTCACTACGCCGGAGCGGCTCAAATCCCTGCCTGATGTGCCCACCTCCAAGGAGCTGGGATTGGCAAAAATGGAGCAGATCACCGGATGGAGCGGCATTTCAGGCCCTCCGGGCATGCCGGCCGAAATAGTGGCAAAGCTCTGGAAAGCGATGGAGGAAACGGGTAAGGATGCGGCCTGGATACGCGCTACCGAAAACGCTGGCTCGGTGCCTTTCATAAAAGGCCCCACAGATGCGAAGACGTTCACACAAGGGCAATACGAGGTCTATCATGAGTTGGGCAAGTCGCTCGGTCTGATCGATCAGGTCAAGTAGCCTCGAGTTACTGTCAGTGCCCGTCAGCCTGGTTGAACAAGGCGCACAATGCCAGGGTGACGGGCTTCTTGCCATGTTTATGGCGTTCGAGCATGCCGACGCCGCGCATAATGGGACGGCCGGGCAGGGCTTTGACAGTAAGCTGCTGCTCGGACCATTCCGCATTGGCCAAGTGCGGCACAATGGCCACGCCGTAACGTTGCCGCACCAGTTGTGCAATGGCTTCGATGGAGTTCAGTTCCAGCGCGATGTTCGGCGTCACGCCCAATTGCTCCAGGGCGTAGGTAACGAGTCTGCCCGTCCATAACGTCCTGTCGAACTGCAGAAAGGGCTCGTTTTGAAGCAAGTCCATGACAGGCTTTCGACCCAATTCCTGGGGTGCGATAAGCACTAGAGGCTCTTGATAAAAAGGGGTCCACATCAATCCGTTGGGCACCGCATTGGGCGGTTCGGTGACTACCGCCGCGTCGAGTTCGCCCTTGGCGACCATGTCGGCGAATTCTGCCGACTGTCCAGCAAGCAAACGCAAATCCAGTGCGGGATAGTCGCGTTTTATATGGGCCAGGGCACTGCCGAATGAGCCCATGAGCGCCGAAACCAAGGCTCCCACGTATAGGGTGCCGCGCAATACACCATCGGGCTTGTTGCGTAGATTGTCGTAGTCGCGGACGAGAGTTTCGAGTCTATCAAGAATTTGCCGGCCGTCGGGGGTGACGGTAAGCGTCTGTGGGCCGCGTTCAAACAGCCTTGTATCCAGTTCACTTTCAAGGTTCTTGATTTGCAGGCTTACGGCGGCCTGGGTAAGCCCGATCTGCCGGCCTACTTCGGCAAAGCTGCCGAGCCGCGCAGCGGCTAGCGCAGTGCGGAACTGTCGTATGGAAGACATGGTTGCCTATAAAAAATACTTGTGACTGACAAAATAATTAATAGTTTTACTTTTGTCAATAAGCAGGGGATCATAAGTCATTATTTGCTTCTGCTTCAGGACACCTTGCCATGGCCGATTCTTCTACTTCCTTGCAGGTCGACGTCTGGCGTGGGGGCGAGCACGGGGGGTACCAAACCTTCCAGGTGCCGCGCCGCGCCAGCCAGACGGTGCTGGATGTGGTTACCCACATCCAGCACCACCAGGATGCGACGCTTTCCTACCGCTTTGCCTGTCGTGTCGGGATGTGCGGCTCTTGCGCCATGCAGGTTAACGGCATAGCCCGCTGGACCTGCCGCACCCATGTATCCAAAGTTTGTACCAACGGCAGGCTGCAATTGGCGCCGTTGTCGAACTTGCCGGTCATCAAGGACCTGGTGGTCAATATGGATTCTTTTTTTGACAAGATGCAGGCCGCGCGCGGCCGCTTCAAGGGCGGGCATACGCGCCATGAGCCGGTTGCGTTGGTGAAGCCCGACTCCCCGGCTCGACAGAAGGTAGAAGCGGGCATTGAGTGCATAGGCTGCGGCGTGTGCTATTCGTCTTGCGATGTGGTCAGCTGGCGGCCTGAATTCCTGGGACCGGCTGCGCTCAACCGCGCCTGGACGCTTATCAACGATGAACGTGATATCGACGGGCGTTCCCGCCTCGCGGCCGTAGCGGGCGATGCAGGCTGCCATTCCTGTCATACCCAGGGTTCTTGCACGGTTCGCTGTCCAAAGCATCTTTCCCCCACGGCGAGTATTGCAGGCTTGAAAAATATGACTGCAAGGGCTGCCAGGCGCGGTGAGCTGGACATGGAAACCGCGTCAGGGGATTTGTAATGGCAAGCCTTACTGTGAAAGCCGCTCGCCGTTGGTATTGGCAACGCGTCAGCGCCATGGTCATGGCGCTTTTCGTGCTGATCCATCTGTTTGTCATTGTGTATGCCATCAACGGCGGGTTGAGCGCCGCGGAAGTCCTGGCCCGTACGCGCGGCAATATCGTCTGGGCGGTGTATTACGCTGTGTTTGTAGGCCTGGTTGCGGTGCATGCATCCATAGGCATACGCAATGTTCTTGTGGAATGGGCCAGGCTCAAAGAGGGGGCGGCATCTTTGTGGGCCAATCTGCTTGCGCTATTGCTGCTGGTAATGGGCCTCAGGGCAGTCTGGGCCGTGACCCTCGGAGGCATATCGTGAAAAAGAATGATCGTCGCGCCCGCACACATGCCAGCTGGATCGCCTTTTGCCTTCACCGCATATCCGGCGTATTGCTGACGGTATTCCTGCCCTTCCATTTCTGGACGCTGGGCCTGGCGCTTGAGAATGAAGCGGCTTTGGACGCAGCCCTGAAGTGGTACGAAGCCCCGATATTCAAGTTTGGAGAATGGCTGCTTGTGTTCTTTTTGGCCTTGCATGCCCTGGGTGGCATCCGCATCCTGCTGATCGAATTCCGCCCATGGAAGGGCTTGCGCCTGGGCTGGATTTCCGCCAGTTTCGGCACGGCCGCCATTGTGTCCTTTGTTTTCCTGATCACTATACTGAGTTGAGCCATGAAAGAAATTGATTATGACCAGGTTGAAGAAGCTGCCCGCGAACTTTATATAAGGGCGCTGAAGCTGTTGCCTGACGATATCAAGGATGGATTCGGCAAGCTGCAGGGCCTTGAGACCTCTGAACGCGCGCGCACTATCCTGAACACGATGGTTACCAATATCCGGGTTGCGGAAGACAATAACAACCTGCTGTGCCAGGACACCGGTATTCCCATTTACAACGTATTCGTGGGCCGCGCGGTAGCTATCGATGGCTGGCGACTGCAGCAGGCCATACGCAAAGGTTGCGAGCGCGCCACGCGCGAGCATCCCCTGCGCTCCAGCGTCGTTCACCCCATCAGTAGGAAAAACAATCATACTTCTTGCGGACCTGGTGTACCGGTGATCCATATGGAGTTCGTCG
Source organism: Pollutimonas bauzanensis (assembly GCF_040393045.1). Taxonomy (GTDB): domain Bacteria; phylum Pseudomonadota; class Gammaproteobacteria; order Burkholderiales; family Burkholderiaceae_B; genus Pollutimonas; species Pollutimonas bauzanensis_A. Next base: position 12,007 of record NZ_JBEBUX010000089.1, read on the forward strand.
AAGCGCCAGACACGCTCGAAATCCAAATGATACCCAAGGGTAGCGGGTCGGAAAATAATTCATTCCTGCGCATGGCCATACCCGCGGAAGGGCTGGCGGCAGTCAAGCGTTTTGTCATCGACTGCGTTATCGACGCCGGCGGCAAAACCTGTCCGCCGACTATCGTGGGCGTAGGGGTAGGCGGAACGTCCGACCTGTGCGTACACCTGGCCAAGCAAGCGGCAACGCGCCCGCTGGGCTCGGTATGCGAGGATGCCCTGGGGGCGGAGCTGGAGCGCGAATTGTCTGAGGCTGTGAATCGGCTGGGGGTCGGCCCACAAGGGCTGGGCGGCGATGCGACGGCATTCGCGGTGCACGTCGAATTGGCGGCAACGCATATCACCATGAACCCGGTCGCGGTGAACATGCAATGCCACTCGGCGCGGCGCGCCCGGGCAAGCCTGGGTGCCGGCGGCATCGAATACAGCTTCTGATTACAGGGAGATACGACTGTGGCTCATTATGACCTTACGATGCCGGTTACCGAGGAGCAGGTACGCGTTTTGCGTGTCGGCGATACGGTGACGCTGCAAAAAACCTTATACGGCATACGAGATGCCAGCTATATAGCCTTGTTCGATCAGAAGCGCACCACGCGTTTCGATCTGAACGGGCAGGCCGTCATCCACACGGCGCCCAATGTCCGCAAAGTACCGGTTTCCGATGAGTTTCCGGCGGGCTATCAGTCTGTTTGCATCGGGACGACGACCTCGTCGCGCATGGAGCGTTTCACCCGACAATTGATGGAACAGTGCGGGGTTCGTTTCATCATTGGAAAAGGCGGCATGCATGAAGGCTCACGCCAGGCCTTTCAAGAACTGGGAGGCGCTTATCTGGGCATAGTTGGCGGTACCGCCGCATTGGAAACGACCTGGATTGAACAGATCGAAGATGTTGACCTGGATGACCTGAATCCGGAGTCTCTGTGGAAGTTTCGTATTCGGGATTTTGGTCCGCTGCTGGTAGCCATGGACAGCCATGGCGGCTCGCTGTATGACGATGTCAACGCCGCCGTCAAAGGCCGTCGGGACGAAATACTGGCTTCGCTGGGGGTGGCATGACGCAGCACGCAGAGGTCGTAAGTACCGATATCTTGATCCTTGGCTCCGGTGGGGCCGGATTGTTTGCCGCGTTGCATGCGCACCAGGCAGATCCATCGTTGGATATCACGGTTGCGGTCAAGGGGCTGCTGGGTAAATGCGGCTGCACGCGTATGGTTCAGGGCGGCTACAACGTTGCTCTGGCAGAGGGCGACTCCCCCGAGCGGCATTTCATGGACACGATTACCGGCGGCAAATGGCTGCCCGACCAGGAATTGGCCTGGACGCTGGTGAATACTGCGGTTGAGCGCATCCACGAGCTCGAAAACGAGTTGGGCTGTTTTTTTGACCGCAATGCTGATGGCACCTTGCACCAAAAGGCATTTGCCGGACAGACCTTCGACCGTACTGTGCATAAGGGCGACCTGACAGGCATCGAAATCATCAATCGCCTGGCGGAACAGGTGTGGGCCCGAAAGATCAAGCGTCTGGAGGAGCATCGCGCCATTGAGCTCATACCGTCTTCCGATGGCGCATCCATTGCCGGGGTGCTGATGATAGATCTGCGTACAGGGCAGTACCGCCTGGTGCGCGCCAAGGCCATTCTGCTGGCGACCGGCGGGGGTCCGACCATGTACAAGTTCCATACGCCGTCCGGAGATAAAAGTTGCGACGGCCTGGCTATGGCCTTGCGCGCAGGCCTTGGCCTGCGTGATATGGAAATGGTCCAATTCCATCCAACCGGGCTCCTGGCGGGCTCTGATACCCGCATGACTGGAACGGTCTTGGAAGAAGGCCTGCGCGGTGCGGGCGGCTATTTATTGAACGGGAATCATGAACGCTTCATGCACAATGTCGATCCGCGAGGAGAGCGGGCCACTCGCGATGTGGTGTCGCGCGGCATTTATGCTGAAATGCGCGCCGGGCGCACCACACCCAATGGCGGTGTATATATTCAGATGGATCATTTGGGTCCTGCCAACGTCCGCAAGCAGTTCAAGGGGATGGTTGAGCGCTGCGCAGATTGCGGCTTCGACCTGGCAGGCGGCCTGGTCGAAGTCGTGCCGACCGCTCATTACATGATGGGTGGAGTGGTATTCAAGCCGGATTGCAGTACTGCACTGCAGGGCCTGTTCGCCGCGGGTGAAGATACAGGCGGTGTACACGGGGCTAACCGCCTTGGCGGCAATGGCGTTGCCAATTCGACCGTGTTTGGCGGCATTGCCGGCGACAGCATGGCCAAGTGGGTGCAGGGCCGTCTCTTGGTCGAATACGACACCGGCAAGGTGGAACAGGCCATACAGGCCGCCGAACGTCCTTTTAAACAACCAGCGGGTGATTTGCATGCATTGCGTGAACGGCTGGCGGAATGCATGTGGGACGATGCTGGCATTGTGCGTGACAAGGCGGGTCTGAATCGTGCGGCCTGCAGCCTGGATATACTGCATGAGGATTTGCTCGGGATGGGTGTGGCCGACGGAGACCGGGCATACAACCTGACTTGGCAGGATTGGCTCAATATGGATAGCCTGATTCATGTCAGCAAGGCGATCGTGCATGCTGCACTGGCGCGGGAAGATTCGCGCGGCGCGCATTTTCGCGAAGACTTTCCCGATGTGCACGACATCGAAAACTCATGGTTTTCGGTCATTCGCCTGCAGGAAGGCATACTGCAATTGGCCCGACAGCCAGTCGTTTTTACCAGAGTGTTTCCCGGCGAATCGATTCTGGAAAATGAAGAACTGGTATCCGACAAAACATAGGCAATACCTCGAGAAAACAAGGGCTGAAACTTATGAAAGGTTCACCGCAGGGCGCCGACATGCTGGTCCGGTCTATTCAACAGGCCGGCATAAGCAAGGTATTTACTCTCTCGGGCAATCACATCATGCCGGTGTACAACGCCCTTCTGGGTCAGGGCATAGAGCTGGTTCATACTCGCCACGAGGGGGCCGCGGTTCATATGGCCGACGCCTGGGCGCGCCTGACCGGCGGAGTGGGGCTGGCCTTGGTCACGGGCGGTCCGGGGCATGCAAATGCTATATCTGCTTTGTATACGGCACTACAGTCTGAGTCGCCAGTGGTGTTGCTGTCCGGCCATGCGCCTCTGGCCCAAAGCGGATGGGGCGCCTTTCAGGAAATGGACCAGGTCGGGATGGCGCTGCCAGTTGTCAAGGCAGCCTGGGTTGCCGGCAGTGCCGACATGCTTGCCGCAGACTTCGCGAAAGCTTGCCGTCTCGCGATGTCGGGGCGTCCGGGACCGGTGCATTTAAGTCTGCCGACCGATGTGCTCGAAGGGTTGGCCAATCAAATTGCGCTTCCCGAACCTTCCAGCTACGAAGCACAGGCGCAGCCTCTTTTGCCCGCTGCCGCGCAAGAGCTAATGGATCGTCTGCAGCGGGCTAGTCGCCCGATGATACTGCTGGGGCCTCAGGGCCTTACCGACTCGGGGCGCAGTGCGGTGGCTCGGCTTGAGGCAGCATCCGGTCTGCCCGTTGTAGCTACGGAAAGCCCGCGAGGCAGCAATGATCCCAGCCTTGGCGCTTTTGCGCCTTTGTTAGGTAGCGTGGATTGCGTCCTGCTGGTTGGCAAACGCCTGGACTTTACGCTGGGTTTCGGACAGGCGCCGGTATTTGCCGACAACTGCGTTTTCCTGCAAGTGGATGCAGACAATGCCGAGTTCGAGCGGTCAAGAAATGCTGTCGGACAGCGCCTGGAGGCGTGCCATGAAGGCGATGCCATGCAGGCTTTGGCCGCCTTGACGCAAGCGGGAAATGGTTCCGGAAGCAACGGGCATGCGGGCTGGCTCGCCCAGGTCAGGGCCGGCCTGACATATCGTCCGCCTGGCTGGACTGGCCCTGGGCGGGCCAAACCTGATGCCGTCCATCCGGCCCAGCTTTGCCAGTCGGTCCAAACGCTGTTGGATAGCCATCCTGATGCGGTATTGGTGGTCGACGGCGGCGAGTTCGGGCAATGGGCACAGGCTTGCCTGACGGCTCCGCATCGAGTGATCAATGGCGCTGCTGGCGCTATCGGTGCCGCCTTGCCTATGGCGGTTGCGGCAAAACTGGCCTATCCAGACGCACCCGTGGTGGCGATGATGGGAGATGGAACGTTTGGATTTCACTGTGCTGAACTTGATACTGCCTTGCGCTACGGCGCTCCGATCATTTGTGTGGTGGGCAACGATGCGCGCTGGAACGCCGAATATCAGATCCAACTGCGTAATTACGGGGCTGACCGCGTAATCGGATGCGAACTGCTGCCGTCCCGGTATGACCATGTGGCAACGGCGTTTGGCGGCTACGGTGAACATGTGGATACGAGCAATGCGTTGCCGCACGCCTTGGCGCGCGCATCAGCGGCAGGGGTGCCCGCTTGCATCAACGTAATGCTCGATGGGCAGCCTGCACCGGTCATCCGGCAAGAATAGCGGTTCGCGATGGATGATTGGATATTTATCGTCCTGGGAGGTGCGCTGGCTGGATTCGTGCAAGGTTTGGCGGGTTTTGGTTTTGGCCTTGTCTCCCTGGCGATCTGGTCTTGGGTCATAGAACCCGAATTGGCTGTTCCCGTCGTGGTGTTCGGTTCGCTGCTGGGACAACTGCTGGCAGTAGGATCATTGCGGCGAGGCTTTAATTGGCGCCGAGTCAGACCCTTCCTGTTAGGCGGGGTGCTGGGCGTGCCGACTGGCCTCTGGCTGCTCAACATCATGAATCCTCTGCTATTCAAGTTTGGGGTGGGTTTGTTGCTTACCGTGTATTGCACAGCCATGCTGTGGATCGCGCATATTCCGCGGATTACAAAAGGCGGCCGCGTTGCAGACGGGTTGATAGGCTGGGTGGGCGGGACGATGAGCGGTTTTGGCGGGCTGCCCGGCGCCATCCCTACATTGTGGTGCACGCTCCGGGGCTGGCCGAAAGATCAGCAGCGTACGGTGTTCCAGGCGTTCAACCTATTCATGCATATGCTGACGCTAGCCGTCTTTGCTCTCAATGGCATGATTACGCCGGAAATTCTTGGCCTTTTTGCCCTTGTCGCCCCAGTCATGCTGATTCCTTCCATTGTCGGGATAGGGCTGTATCGGCGCTTCTCCGATAGCTTATTCAAAGGCTTGGTGTTGAGCTTGCTTGCCGTGTCGGGCGTAATGCTGCTTATTTCGACTACGCCTCAGGT